>JAICEJ010000052.1 GCA_025924215.1 Candidatus Binatia bacterium | reverse complement strand
AGTTCCGTTCGACTCCACATAAAATCGCGCGGCCTCTAAAACGCCTACTATCTGTCCCGAAAGCGCTTTCCATTCGGTACGCCAATTCATATTCGCGTTTCCTCCCATAATGCAAATCTACTAATTACCACCTCAGCCGGTGAGCTGCCATTTGAACAATTTAAGAACACTTTTGATGCCGGATCATGTGGAATAAGCGGAATGTAGCAAAGGCAGGGGAATTTGCTTTTAACAGCGAAAGACAAACTAAAACGGAGAGTTAATGTAACTCTCCGTTTTGTATCACACTTCCAAAATGTCGCTATTCAGGTTTTCAAGACCGGTGGTTTCAACCGCTCACCCACCCCTCCCTATGATCGACTTGAATTACATACGCACTGGCGCCGCTTCCGTACGCTTTCTTAGGAGCAGAAGAAATTCTGCACGGTCCTGAAGGCTTTTGCAATGTCCGGGCTATGCAAGCGAACATTTCCCCAGTTTCACTCCAAAATATCAATTTCTTGATCATCCCCCCAAATCAAGCATCAAGACTGCCTCTCCGTACTCTCATCCGCTTCAAAAAACACATTTCCGCTACTTGCCATTCCAGTGAAGATTTCATAGTAGTTTGCTTGCTGCTCTTTACGGTTTAATTGCCTCCGCCTATACGCTGGCTTTCGTCGTCCATGTCATTTTGACAATAGATTGACGATTTGAAGTGTCAGTCAAAGAGCAAAAGTTTGGAATTCATCAACTTACACTTGGTCTTTTTATTGCTGCTGGAGCGGACACTAACCGAAGGAGGAATAAAATGCCGACCTTTGCTGATAAAGAAGTTCAAGCTAGACTGCTAAGAGAAATTCAAGAACTTTATGAAAAAAGGGGCCAAATCGAAGCCGATATCAGGGCATTGGAGGCGAAAAGCAAACTCCGGATCGAAAAGGCAGCACTTCAAGAAATTGACGCATATAAAAACCTAAATCCTACGCGCGCACAGCCATCCTGATGAGCTTTACAAGTGAAGCCGTTGTACCCAAACTCAGTTTATTGCAATAACGTTCTCCATCGTTTACTTATGCCTAATCCTGTTACTATGCCTCATCTGCCGACTTATCCTCCCGCCCGCTCTCCTGGCCCAGGAAGTGGCGCTGGGAAATGCCTTCCTAGAAAGTGTTACTAGCATCACTCATCGTGATGCGTACAATCGAGACGAAGGCGACATTGGAGCAATAGCGGAGTCAGTGTGCCCCGCGGAACGCGCCTGATAAATGCATATCCTTCACGTGTGCTTTTGATCTTTCCGGAGAGTTGATTGTTCTCCGCAGTCTCTAATCCTCTTTCACCAACGGAGGCGGTCCTCAAGCTTCGACCATCGCTACACTCTCAATTCGGCGACACGTCCGGGCGATAATATTTCGATTTCTTTCACTCAAGGCTCGCTTTGCTCGAGGGTCTGTCGATTGATCCCGTCGAACCTCTGCTTCCAGAGGCGAGGTCATCGAGCCGCAATGCCCCTGTGAGTCTATCGTAGCGTCAGCAACATGCCGGAATATTCCGTGAGCGACCCTGCACAGCGATGTCAACTGATCCTATCTAGCCCACCCATGTACGGCCGGAGAGCCTTCGGAATGAGGACGCTACCATCCTTTTGCTGATAATTTTCCAAAATAGCCACGAGGGTTCGGCCTACGGCGAGCCCGGAGCCGTTTAGCGTGTGAACAAAATTCGGCTTCTCTTTCTCCTTGCGATAACGGATTTGCGCGCGACGGGCTTGAAAATCCTCGCAATTCGAACAGGAACTAATCTCACGATACGTGTCCTGCCCTGGCAGCCATACTTCAATGTCGTAGGTTTTTGCGGAGGCAAATCCCATATCGCCAGTACAAAGTTCTACGACGCGGTAAGCCAGTTCAAGCCGCTTTAAAACTTCTTCAGCGTTCTCTACCATGGTCTCCAACTCATCATAGGAAAATTCCGGCTCGCAGAGCTTCACCATTTCGACTTTATTGAACTGATGTTGCCGAATCAGCCCACGCACATCTTTGCCGTAGGAACCCGCTTCACGGCGAAAACAGAGAGTCACGGCTGTATACTTTATTGGCAATGCCTCACGTTGGAGTACCTCCTCGCGGTGAACGTTCGTGAGAGGCACTTCGGCGGTTGGGATCAAGAAATATTCCGGACTCTGAATTTGAAACAGATCCGCTTCAAATTTTGGGAGATTGCCGGTTCCCGTAAGCGCCGCGCGGTTCACGAGCGTGGGCGGAATGATTTCTTTGTAGCCGTGTTCGCGCGTATGCAGATCCAGCATGAAATTAATCAACGCACGCTCAAGCCGCGCAGCCGCGCCCTTATAGATCACGAAACGTGCCCCGGCCAGTTTTGCGGCGCGCTGGAAGTCCAAAATGTCCAGCTCCTCGCCGATTTCCCAGTGATTTCTAGCAGGGAAAGCAAACTGAGGCCGCACACCCCAGCGGCGAACTTCTCGATTGTCGGCTGAAGTCTTGCCGACCTTAACGTCGGCGTGAGGAAGATTCGGCACGGTTAACATGAACTGTTCGAATCCTGCTTCTACTTCCGCCAGCGGCCTTTCCATACCACGAATTTCTTCACTAAGTTGCGCAACTTCTCGCATAACCTCCGTGGCATCCGCGCCGGTTTTTTTCAATTTGCCAATCTCACCGGACAGTCGATTTTTCTGCTCTTTGAGCTTTTCCAATCTACTCAATACTTCGCGACGTTGCCGGTCGAGCCAGAGAAATTCTCCCCAATCAATTTCTATACCGCGGGTCGCCATCCGCTTTTTCACTTGCTCCAAATCATCCCGCAGCAGCCTTATGTCTAACATTTGATTATCTCTAGATTAGCTCGAATGCGTTCTCAATGTGTTCCACCGATGGCTGCACACCAGTCCACGAAATACCAACAACATCGAACCTAGCCTCACGCTGACTGAGCTTTTTCGCGCTCAAAAAGAACTGCGCCGCGTAAATCATTTTCTGCTGCTTCCTAACTTCGACAGCTTCCAGCGGCGTCCCATATCGGATTCCCGTACGCGTCTTCACTTCGACAAAAACGATCACCCGCTGGTCCAACATAATTAGATCCAGCTCTCCCGCGGCGCAACGATAGTTGCGCTCGACGAGCTTATAACCTTTCTTTCTCAAGAAGATTTCGGCAATCCGCTCACCCTCTTTACCTAATATGAGTTTTGCTTTCTTTAGGATCACGGAATGACGAACGGCAAATCTAGATCGGTTTCAAGCTCTAACGAGCACATC
Organism: Candidatus Binatia bacterium; assembly: GCA_025924215.1. Classification (GTDB taxonomy): domain Bacteria; phylum Desulfobacterota; class Binatia; order UBA9968; family UBA9968; genus WHTF01. The sequence continues at coordinate 13,191 of JAICEJ010000052.1, read as the reverse complement.
GCGCGGACCGGCCTGAAGCTTCGACGATGAATCGGCGATGGTCCAAATCGCCGCAAAGCTTCCATATGTGCGACGCAGCTATATCCCTTGTGATGCGCAAAGCCGTACTCGGGATAACTTTTATCGAGTTCGACCATCATCGTATCACGCGCGACTTTAGCTATTATCGAGGCGGCAGCAATCGAGACACAAAGCTGATCGCCTTTTATGATGGTTCTCTGAAAGGGCAGTTGTTTGAAAAACGCGTTTATCTGAAACAACTCGGCCGGGATCTTTTGATTCCCATCGATGAGCAAACAATCGGGCGTCGGCCGCAAGGCGCGAAAGGCCTTGACCATTGCGAGCAAACTCGCCTGGAGAATATTGATCCGATCGATCTCCTCAACCTCAACGATACCCACGCCCCAGCATAGAGCTGACTCTCTAATTGTCGGCAGCAAACTTTCGCGCTGCTCCGCTGTTAACATTTTCGAATCTCTAATGGCGGAATGCGTGAAACCCTGCGGCAGTACGACTGCCGCGGCTACCACCGGCCCTGCTAAAGGGCCTCGGCCCACTTCATCAAGTCCGGCAACGCACTTAAAGCCACGCGAGTATGACTGTCGTTCAATGGCGCCCTGCTTTACAGGCCGGTCGAAGTCTTCCGACAAGATGAATTGTTTGCCACCCATTGTCTTTCCCTTTTAGCCAAAAGAGAAAACAACTGCAAATAAGAAGGTTCAAAGGCAATTCAATTCAACGGAAACACTGTTGTTGAAGAGATCCGCCTTTCCGCACATAGATGCGTCACATCTACCATTCGCATTGGAATTGAACCCTCCATGTGTTAGAAAATTCTCGATGCTTACACGCGAAGACGTTGCACAAATAGCGCTACTGGCCCGCTTGCGCTTACTGCCTAGGGAACTAGATCAGCTAACTGTCGACCTTCAGAGTATATTGCAGTACATGGATAAACTCCGGGAGCTGGATACTTCGGAAGTAGAGCCTTTCACACAGGCCGTAGACACATCCAATGCACTCCGAGAGGATGTAGTTACCAACAGCTCTGATCCAGATAGAATATTGTCGAATGCGCCCGCAAAGGCGAAGAGCTTTTTTAAAGTTCCAAAAATCATCGAATGAATTTATCCTCAATGACGCTTCATGAAGCCAGCGATAAACTGCGTAAGCGCGAACTTTCGTCGCAGGAGCTGACTGAAGCCGTTTTCCAACGAGTTGCGCAAACGGACGGTATTCTCCGCTCCTACATCACCCTTTGCCGTGATACAGCCATCGCGCAGGCAAAAGAAGCCGATAAAAGGCTCAAGCACGGACCATCCGCTTCTCCTTTACTGGGAATCCCGATCGCGCTTAAAGATAATTTGCTGACCCAGGGTTTAAGGACAACCTGCGCGTCAAGGATATTGGAGAACTTTATTCCCCCCTATGATGCTACTGCGGTGGCAAAAGTTCGTTCGGCTGGCGCGGTAATTACCGGCAAGACGAACCTGGATGAGTTCGCAATGGGTTCATCTGCTGAAAACTCTGCGTTCTTCTCAACACGCAATCCCTGGCACGTGGAACGCGTACCCGGAGGATCTTCAGGCGGATCCGCAGCATCGGTGGCCGCTGATCAATGTATAGCAGCAATAGGAACCGACACGGGAGGTTCGATTCGTCAACCAGCGGCTTTTTGCGGCATCGTTGGGATGAAACCAACCTACGGCCGGGTTAGCCGCTACGGAGTGATCGCCTTTGCTTCTTCCATGGATCAAGTAGGTCCGATGACGAAGGACGTCCGTGATTGCGCGCTGCTGCTCGAAACAATAAGTGGGCACGATCCGGCGGACTCAACATCGGTCAACCTCTCCGTTCCATCGTACTCGCAATCGTTAACCGGCGAAATTGCCGGGTTACATCTGGGTATTCCCAAGGAATATTTCACCGGGGGTTTACAGTCGGCCGTTGATGAGGCCGTTATGAACGCCACTCGTCAGCTTGAAAAGCGTGGCGCCATTATAGAAGAAATCTCATTACCTCATACCGAGTACGCCGTGGCCGTGTACTACATCATCGCAACGGCGGAGGCCAGCTCAAACCTTGCCCGCTATGATGGAATGCGCTATGGCCAGCGCGCTGTCGGCAGCGATTTAACGGAAACCTATATGCGAAGTCGAGCACAAGGGCTTGGGCCAGAGGTGAAGCGACGTATTATGCTTGGCACCTATGCACTTTCAGTCGGATATTACGACGCCTACTATCTGAAGGCACAAAAGGTTCGCGCTTTGATCCATCGGGATTTTGACGCGGCGTTTAAACATTGCGACGCCATTATAACTCCCACGTCGCCCACCACGGCGTTCAAGATCAGCGAGAAAATACAAAACCCGCTTGAAATGTATCTATCAGACATCTGCACGATTTCGATCAATCTCGCTGGCGTGCCGGCGATTTCGGTACCCTGCGGTCTCGACGGTGAAGGATTGCCGATCGGAATGCAGGTTATTGGAAAACCTTTTGACGAGGCGACCATCTTGGGCATCGCTTACGCTTACGAACAACAAACAGAGTGGCACAGAAAAAAACCTGCCTTATCTGCGGCATGAAATACGAAACCATCATCGGACTTGAAGTTCATGCTCAACTTCTGACCGACTCGAAAATTTTCTGCGGCTGCTCCACCAGATACGGTGCGGCACCAAACCACAATACTTGCCCCGTCTGCGCTGGATTTCCTGGTGCCTTACCGGTTTTGAACAAAAAGGTTGTAGAGTTTGCCGTACGGGCCGGGCTTGCGATGAATTGTAAAATCGCCGTGTCCAGTTGCTTGGCGAGAAAAAATTATTTCTATCCTGATTTGCCCAAAGGCTATCAGATTAGCCAGTACGAGCGTCCGATCTGCACCAACGGCTACATCGATATCAGCGTGGGGGGCTCTACGAAACGCGTTCGTTTAACACGGATCCATATCGAGGAGGATGCGGGAAAAAATATTCACAATGCATATGGTGACTCGAGTTTGATCGATCTAAACCGTTCCGGGGTGCCGCTGCTGGAGATCGTCAGTGAACCCGATATCAGCGATGCTGCCGAAGGGGTAACGTATCTGAAAAGTTTACGTGCAATTCTTCGGTATCTGGAAATTTGCGATGGTAATATGGAAGAAGGCAGCTTTCGCTGTGACGCAAACATTTCGGTACGCACCATCGGAACCGAGTCCTTAGGAACCAAAGTTGAAATTAAGAACCTGAACTCCTTTAAAGCTATTGAGAAAGCGCTGCAGTACGAGACAGAACGCCAGATTGATACACTTTCGGGAGGTGGAACTTTGGTTCAAGAAACGCGGCTGTGGGACGAAAACAACGAGCAAACTCGCTCGATGCGATCTAAGGAGTCGGCTCACGATTATCGATATTTTCCTGACCCTGATCTTTTACCGATCAATCTAGATGAAGCATGGATTCAAAAAGTCCGTAACAATTTGCCTGAGCTTCCCGACGCGCGAAAAGTACGTTTCATGTCGCAGTATGGACTTCCACCCTACGATGCCGAGCTGCTCACCAGCCGCAGAGATGTTGCCGACTATTTTGAGGTCGCGATTACCATCTGTCCGAACGCCAAAGCGCTGAGCAATTGGATAATGGGTGATCTGTTCCGTCTCTTAAAAGCACGGAAGCTCGATGAACAGCTCCGAATCGACAATTGGCCGCTCCAGCCGACACAATTGGGCGAATTGGTGCAACTGATCGATCAAGGCAAAATCAGCGGAAAAATCGCGAAAATGATCTTTGATGCCTTGCTAGATACGAGCGAATCGCCGCAGCACATTATAACCGCACGCGGTTTGGAGCAGGTCTCAGATCCCGCAAGCCTCGAGAGGTCAATAGACCAGGTTTTGACGAACCATGCGCAACAGGTCGCCGCTTATCGCGACGGTAATGAAAAAATTTTCGGCTTTCTTGTGGGACAAGTTATGAAAGCTTCACAGGGGAAAGCTAATCCGCAAAAGGTCAATGAATTATTAAAAGCAAAACTTTCTTGAATCATCGATTCAAACAGATCTGTTTAAGCTTAAATTAGGTTGAAAAAAGTTACGGTAGAGAAGAACGAACCTCCGGCCGATAGGCCTGGGGAAGATTGAGAATGATTCCGATTAACCCAGTATCACGAATGCTTTTAAGTTCCCGCTCAGCCTCATCTCGTAGTCGAAAATTTCCAACACGTACTCTTAATGATTCGCCTGCGCTAGCTTCAGTCATGGAGACAGCATAGCCGCGCTGTTCGAAAGTGTCTGCCCAAATCCGTGCTTTAGAGCGATCCTTAAAGGCTACTTGAATAATGTAACCCTCAAGGGCTTTCGGCACAGGTTTTATGAGGGGTTTAATTTCCGGTAGGTTTTCCATATGTTTGACGTGAACAGGTGCAGCTTGCTGTTCAACAGTCTCGGCCTCACCGGTTTGCAGCTCTGACGCTGCGATCGGCGCCGGCACCGGCTTCTCCGGATGTGGGGGTTTCGGACTTATCTTCGTAAGTGATGCTATGTCGCCTAGCCGCTCGACGTCGCTGCCAGGCTTTGTAGCAGACGATGAAGGCACTTCAGTCGATCCAAGTGCGGGAAGTGCATGTATTCCCAAATCCGTTTGTGAAACATCATTTGGCCGCGCTTCTCCCATTGCAGCCGGACGTTGAGAACCGGCCATGGCCGGACGCATTTCTTTTTGTTCTTTTTCTTTAGATACTTCAATCAAGCTTATCAATTCGGGTGTTTTTTCTTCTTTCTTTTCAAGCTGAAGCTTTGACTCTATCGCTTTCGCTTCGACTTGCCCGTGGGAAAACTCCACGGCACTGGGAGCGGCTCGCGCTGTCTCAACGACTCCCGTCCGAGGCATGGGATCCTGATCAGATTCGGCTGGAGATTCTTTGGCAGAACCTGTCCCAACCACCTCGATGTTTTCACCAACAATCGGACTGATCTTTCCCTCTGGAGTGATCTCTTCCTTAGTCCCTAGACTCCCATTCGGAGTTTTCGTTTTACGGCCAGTTTTGCTTTGAGAAACTGATATCGCTTTCTTCTTCACCCCAACTGAAGTTTCCCCGTCATTCGCCGGGTTAACGACTTCATGATGGCCCTGTGCTAGCACCGAATTCTGGTCCGGTTTTGCTTTGGGCGGCTCCGGCAAAAGAACTTGTTCCTGAATCGGTGCACGTATGTCGGGCGTGGGCCGTTGCCCACGGAAAGACAAAAGGTTCGCCTGGCCCTCCGGCTCCATAACGAAAATAACTGCCTCAGCCAGCAGCGTATTCTCACCTAAATCTTGTCTTAAGAATGCCCTTACTTTCTCCTTGGGCAGATAGACGATCGCGCGCTCCGTGGTCATGCGGCCCAGAGTTCGCCAGGTAAAATTCAAGCCGTAACCGGACAGCTCTCTATCGTTATAGATTTCGGAATCACTGGCGAGGATCACAAGTAACTCTCTGCCATAGAGGGAAAACAGCCGCGCCACTTTTTCGCTGTACTCCCCTACCTCGAAGTTTTCCCCCGTTCCAAGCACAACCTCAAGAAAACGTTCGTCAGGAAATTTAACTGCAGAATGCGTAAAAAAGCCCATCCCTCCCGACGATCCAAGATTGTTCGCAAATTGCAACTTAGACGTTTTTGGATTCGCCATGATCATTTCGATTAAACGATCTAGCTTCTCTTGGTACTTCTCCCCCAGATAGCGGGCTTTCTGAGTGCTATAATGCGACGCGGGCGTGGCAATTAGGCTGGCAGCGGAAAGCTGTCGCTTTGTATCACGATCGTTAATTGTGCAACCGCTGACCACTACCGCAAACATCATCCACAAGAGAGCTATCCTTACATCGCGTATTTTTAACAGCATTCCTCGCTCCTCTAACTACGACCCGAATACCCGAGAACTTTGCTTGACAGGGGTCCTTCTTAAATTATAATGAAACGGTTTTATGAAGAATATATCAACAAGATAGTTGCAAATTACCGCAAAGACAACCTTTTTTTGACATAACGAGATTAATGTATGGCAATTGGCGAATTACTTAGAGCTAGGGGCATTATAACCGACGAGCAACTGCAGACTGTGCTACGGCAACAGAAAATCGCCGGCGGTCGCCTCGGCGATAATCTTATTTCGCTCGGGTACATTAGCCGCGAGAGTTTAGATGGCATTCTTCACGAGCCCCCGCCGATTCCAAAGACCGCTGACGAAACCGGACTAGAAGGCAATTTTCTACTTAATTGTCTTTTGCGGACGATGTACGTGTCGGCACTGCAAACTATCCCGGAGGTTTCCGAACACATCAAGTTGACTCGAGCTGTAGTCGAGGAACTGCTTACGATAGCCAAAAAGGAAGCTCTTGTAGAAATTCGTGGACCGTCGGAAAAAAACCACAACGTTATGCGTTATGCGCTTACGAATGCCGGTAAGGAGCGCGCCAGTGAGGCCCTGCGGCTTTGCGAATACATTGGACCGATTCCCGTGCCGCTGCAGACCTATCAGCTGCAGGTGCAAAAACAGACGATCACAAACGAAATCGTCACCATAGATAAACTTAAAAAGTCGATGTCTCACCTAGTTTTGTCGGAGGAAGTCGTCAGAAGACTCGGGCCCGCATCGAACTCAGGCAGAGCAATCTTGATCTACGGTGCTGCCGGGAACGGCAAAACTGCTATGGCAGAAGCTCTAATAAGCGCCTTCGAGCAAGCGGTTTACATTCCTTATTGCATCGAAGCAGACGGCCAGATTATCAAAATCTTCGATCCTTCCGTTCACGTCGCGTTTGGCCCGGAGCAGCCAGCCATCAGCAGCGACAAGCATCCTATGTTTTTGCCTCACCTACCCTATGATCCTCGCTGGGTCCGCTGCAGGAGACCCTATATCATTTCCGGAGGTGAATTGACGTTAGCAATGCTCGATTTGGACTTCGACATTCATTCAAAATACTATGAGGCGCCCCTTCAGATGAAGGCAATTGGCGGGATATTCGTTATCGATGACTTCGGACGTCAGCGTGTGCGACCTCATGAACTATTGAACCGGTGGATTTTTCCTCTAGAGCGTAAACTCGATTACTTGACCCTTCATACGGGCAAAAAGTTTTCCGTACTGTTCGATCAGCTTGTCATCTTTGCCACCAATTTTCCACCAGAAGAACTTATGGATGCAGCGCAGTTACGCCGTGTTCATTACAAGATAAAGATCAGCCCACCCACCGCAGACGAGTACAGAGAGATATTCCAGCGCGTCTGTGACTCGTATGGATTAGAGTTTTCGGAAGAGATCATTGCGTACCTGCTCAACTCATTTTACATCAAGCACAAAGTTCCCTTTGCCGGATTTCACCCGAAATTCATCGCCGAGCACGTCATCGCTGCCTGCAACTATTTGGGCACTCAGCCACGTATTACGCGTCAACTGCTTACCGATTCACTCGAAAACATGGTGGTTCTGCCTAATTCCTCCCCTTCTAAAGAGTAACCACCTAATGTCGCGACAGCTGGCTCTACTCATCTATTCAATTGATTCTTCCGTCTCCGGCTTATCCAGACTTTTGGAGGCCCGTGACTGTTTTATCCACGAAACGCGCTCCCTCGAAGAAGCAGAGCACGCGTTCAGCGCGTTCCCAAGTGATCAGTTGAAGTTTGTCTTCGCAGATCTAACACTTTGTCGCAGTAACACATGGCCCCGGTTCTTGGATAGGATCTACCAACTCGGCACCCAAGTGACTCTGGTTTGTTATCATCCCCAGAATCCGCACGCGCTTTACACTCTCTTGGGGCAAGCCAGCCACCCTTCAACCGATTTGCTTACGCCGCACGCAATTAAGTTACCTCTGATGATTGGCGAAACTCCCCAGTTCTATGACGTGCTAAACCTGGCGAATCGATATGCTATGCACGACATCACCGTTCTTATTACCGGTGAAACTGGGACAGGCAAGGAGGTCATGGCCCAATATATACATTCAAGCGGTTCTCGGGCGACGAAGCCGTTTGTTGCTTGTAACATGACTGCGATTCCTGAAACTCTCGTCGAAAGTGAACTCTTCGGTTACGTGCGAGGCGCATTTACGGGCGCGGAAAAGAACAAGAAGGGACTCATTGAAGCTGCCGAGGGCGGCACGCTTTTTTTGGATGAAATCGGCGAGCTCGCGCCGGCCATTCAGCTGAAACTTCTGCGCTTCCTCGAAACTCGTCAGTACTATCGTGTAGGCGAATCCACGCCAAAATCCAGCGACGTCAGAATCGTTGCTGCCACCAACAAAGAGCTCGAGGAGGCCATTCAGGGAACCGGATTTCGAAAGGATTTGTATTTTCGCCTGAACAGCGCGCGCATCATTCTCCCCCCTTTACGAGGCCGCAAAGAAGATATCATCCTGATGGTTGCCAACTTCGTCTATCAAGCTTGTAAGCAATTCCACAAGCCGCTCAAAAAGCTGAGCAGTTCCGCTAAGGCCTTATTCCTAGACTATCCGTGGCCAGGCAATATTAGAGAACTTAAAAGCGTCGTAGAAAGTGCCGCGATGGTTTCGGATGGTCAATACATTACAATTGCCGATTTACCAATGAACCTGCAGCACTATGCGACCGGACACCGAGAGGAGATCGGAACCAAAGCGATCAAAAATATCGAGGAAGGTGAGAGAATTCTAATTGAGGATGCGCTCCGGCAAACCAACGGGAATAAAGCCAAAGCCGCCGAAGCCCTCGGCATATCAACACGCACGCTCTACCGAAAGATCGAAAGGTTCGAGCTCTTGCCGGAGTAATCAGATAAATCAGTTAACTCTGGCCTAGGAGCCCCACCGTTCTTTTCTTAGTTTGTTTCCAGTTTCAGCTCCGCTGCCTAGTTCAACTGAAGCTTGTAAAATCCTTCTGGTACCACTTTAGAATTTGAACATTCCAAATCAGTTTGCCGATGAGCGAACCCGTTCCTTCGTTTATCTTCAGCTGCTGGAGAGTGTCGCATGGACTTTCCAAGAGCCCTAAGTACATACAGAACAACCCTGTACACAATTTGGTTTAGGTGAACAGAACTGGGGGAGTTATCTAGCAATTATAGGAAAAGGCTGTATCGATCTACGTGAAACTACGAACATTTTACCCATGACGTTCATGGCAACTCTTTTGCTTTCGATAGCTTATCCTCTAAGCCTGAGAAAAGGCCAACTAGTATCTTCTGAGTTGAAATGTTGTCAGCAAAACAAGATGAAAACCGCGCGGGCTCCACGGCTTCGATGGTAAGCTCGCCGAGCGGCGGAACCGTAGGGAAAGTAGTCAACTCCATTCAGGGTCTGCAGCAGCGGCTGAACGACTACACTTTGGAAGAGGTTTCCGCCGCGGAAAATAGGTCACGCACTTTACTGCTTGGTCTTTTAAACTTGCAGTCACGTGTTCGATCTCTCGTTGCAATTAAGCGATCTATGACTGTGGTGTACGAAGCCATCGAGAAAACAGCTTCTGAAGACATAAAGCTAAGCGTCATCGACACTGGCAAACCCATCCACCTGCGCGACATCATTCAGGCCAGTAACCTGATCAAGTTTCCGGGACTCAAACGAACTTTGCCTAAGAGACCAGAAAATATTGTAACTAGTGCTTCCCCTTCTGGTGAGACAATACCCGGAGCCACGGATACATCACAATCAATCAGAGACGACAGCAGACGAGACTCGGCCGCGAATCGCCACAAGGCAACAGATTCGCCGGAAGAGCCGGCATTCGTCTTCGGCACGACTGAAATCGAAGCAGCCTCAGGAATTCCCTCAGCGGAATTTTCATGGGACAAAGATTCCGATTCCGTCAAAACCATTGGCGATAGCATTCAGTACGAACAGGAACTCCAAACAAACGCAGTACGATCGGCAAGCGAGAAAATCAACAACCCACAGTCGGATATTAGCGTTCCCGAGTTCGTCCAAAAATTACCGTTGTCAGAAGAGCCAATCACACCCATATCGACAGCGCTTGTTCCAACTGGCGGCGATTTCGATCAGCGGCTTTTAGATGATCTCATAAAAAATTACGGTGAGTTTTTCAGCTCGTCTGATTCGCCCTCGAAGGTTGTGCCGCGCGCTAATATCGACACTCTCGAGGCAGGCAGCAAACCCATCATCCTTGAGAAACCCGCTGTTGAAAGTCCAAAAAACAAAACAGCTCGGACTTCACCTTTGAAAAAGGAAGGGGACATCGATCGCGAGTTGAAAAAGATCATTAAGGATTATGGGGAATACGACATTTATTCACATAAGAATCAGATTAACCTAAAGTTTGCCGGGGTGGGTGCATTCTTACTATTAGTCGCAGTTCTTTCCGGCTTCTATTTCCTGTCATCATCGAAATCACAAGAGCCATCGAGTCCACCCGCAGCCGCCGAATCCGTCTCAACAACTTCGGATGAGGACACTTCGGGAATGCGCGAGTTGAAACAAGCCGCAAAAACCAGTGAAACAAAGACAAACAGTAAGTCTCCGAATGTAAAAAAATAAGAAAGAAGGCTGAACATTTATGAAGAACGAACTGCAAAATCTCACTGAAGATATTTCCCGCCTATATGAAGAAATCACCCAGAAAACCGAATCGCTGGGACAGATTGATAGCATCACTCGCCTTTATGATGAGTTACAAACTCAATTGCTAGGTATCTCGACCGAGGAGGTCGATCTCCTCCAAACACAAATTAAGTCGACGTTGGAACAGATGGTCGGAATCAGCAAGAGCCTTGGCGTAATAAAGACGCTGAAAATCACGCTGAACAGCAACGATGAAGTCCTGGAGAGTGTAAAGAAGACTCAGACCAATACGACCACGCGGCGTTCGTTGGAAGATCGTTAGGCCTTTCACCCTTATACCGGGAATAGAGATGCAAGGAAACCTCTCACAAATCAGTCTGAATGATATTTTGATGCTCGCTACCGGCGGCAAGAAGTCCGGCATTCTTAAACTCTCTCGCGGAAAGGAGACAGTAGAAGTTTATCTCGTCGATGGCAGCATTATTCACGCCACATGTCCAATCGGGGATGGAGAAAAGGCCCTACTGTATCCGGTAACGTGGGGAGAAGGTAACTTCGCTTTACTGCCTGCAGGAACTCCGCCGTCAGCGACCATAAAGAAGTCGTCATCCGAAATCCTCGACGAAGTGAAGGCAATGAGTCGCGAATGGGAGAACATTCTCGAAATCATTCCGTCCGGAAAGACCATTCTTCGTATAGCCGATTTGGGTGAGGAACAAAACGGTCCGGTAACTGTTCCCCACGTTGGCTGGCGAGTGCTCAGCAAAATCGACGGCAACCGCTCAGTTCAGGAAATAGCCGAAACTCTTAGAATCCCTTATGCCTATACGGCCAAGGTTATCTTCAACCTACAAAGGTCCGGCTTGGTTGAAATCGTTGCACCATCGTCCCGACCGGCAACTGATTTGGTCCCGGCAACGGCAATGGGGCGCGTCGTAGAACTTCTCACTGATATTATGGGTCCCATGGCATCGCTCGTCGTACGCGATCAAATCGAAGCACTCGGTGAGACGCAATCTCAATTTCCGGAATCCAAGCTCCATGATCTGATTGAACATGTCGCTAAGGAAATCGGCGACCTAAAGCTCCGGCAGAAGTTTGAAGACTCTGCCTATCAGGAGATCTCCGCTCTCAAACGATTCTAGTATCCTGCATCGATTCGGAGGAATGATGTCACAAGAATCCATCTCAATTGAGACGACAAAGGTCAATAAGCCGCTGAATATATCATGGCAGGGGGGCGGCCTCAGGTGGAAGATCAGCGCTGCGTTTAGCGGCTTAATTCTACTGCTCGGAGTGCTGGTCATTGGGATTGTCTATTTCATGACGGATAGAGCTTTGCACCGACAAGTTGACCTTCGCGCGATGGCAATCGCCACCAATTTAAGTGACGCCTCAGCGGCTTATGTATCCCGGCGGAACACCCTTGAATTGGACGTCTTGATAGCGAAATACGGTCGTCTCGATGGTGTGGCGTACGCCTATATCCAAGACCCCAAGGGAGAGATCGTCGCGTCGAGTCTTCAGCCGTTCCCAGCCGAGCTAAAAGATCTAGCCGCGCTGGAACGTCGCACGGCCAATTCGCGAGTGACGAACATTCGCGGAAAATCGATTTACGACACTCGGGTTCCCCTTCTTGAAGGTCAGCTCGGCACCGTTCATGTAGGCCTTTGGGCGGATTCAGTCCAGGCAGACGTTCGTGGGACGGTATTCACTATCATTACTTTGATCGCGGGTTGCCTTGCGGTTGGTATCGTTCTCTCGCTTCTGCTCGCCGCAAAGGCGATTCGACCTCTACTGGATCTGAAGGCAAGCGCGGATGAGATTAGCCGGGGACAGCTGGACACGCCGGTCGCAATTCAATCTACGGATGAGATCGGCGAGCTGGCGCGATCGCTTGAGCGCATGAGAGCAAGCCTCAAAGCGGCAATGGTCAGATTGAATCGCGAATAGGTTCGGAGGACTCGATAACATGGAAGGATCCAAAATGCTGCAATTTCTCAAACAGACCTTAACAAGAGTACTTACAGTGACTGCCTTAGCTGCGCTCCCTTTCGGCGCTGTGGTGAGCGATACGAACTCTGCAGAAAGTACCGCAACCCAATCGCTCAGAAAAGTGATGATCGGCTATAGCGCCATTTCACCAAGTCAAGCGCCTGCTTGGATCGCGCAGGATCAGGGATTTTTCCGCAAGTACGGGCTGGACTCACAGCTTCTTTTCGTTGAGGGAGGGAGCCGGACCGTTCAGACGCTTATCTCAGGTGATGTGCTCGCCGCTCAGGTAGCAGGGTCATCTGTGCTTCAAAGCAATCTGCAAGGATCCGGAGTCGTAATGGTTGCCGGTTTTCTCAATACGATGGATTACAAGTTGATCGTATCGCGTGACATTACCCGACCGGATCAACTCAAAGGCAAAATAATGGCAGTCAGTCGCATTGGCTCTTCTTCGGACTTTGCAACTAGGTATGCGCTTGAGAAATACGGATTAACACCGGATAAGGATGTCGCTATTGTTCAGATCGGTAGTCAACCAGCCCGCTTCTCAGCCTTAGAAAGCGGCAAAATACACGGCGTTATGATCGCTACCCCATTAACTGCTAAAGCAAAAAGGATGGGGCTGAACACTCTGGCGGACCTTCAAATGCTCGGACTTGAATATCAGCATACCGGGCTAGCCTT
>JAICEJ010000051.1 GCA_025924215.1 Candidatus Binatia bacterium | reverse complement strand
TTGACAACGTCTGCCGGGTGTTTACCAACGGCGCCAAGATGGTCAATGCCTTGGAACGCATTTCTTTCGAAATTAACACCAGCGAATTTGTCTCCATCGTAGGACCCAGCGGCTGCGGCAAGAGCACCTTGCTGAAAATTCTTTCGGGACTCATCCCTGCGTCATCGGGCCAGATTGCCATCAATGGCAAAGCCGTCAAGGAACCTCTAGAGAATGTCGGCATGGTATTTCAGGCTCCGGTATTGTTGAAATGGCGTCCCGTCTTGGGAAATATTCTATTGCCGGTGGAGTTCGCCAAGCGCAATGTTGCCAACCATATAGAGAGGGCTCGTTCTTTGATCAAGTTGGTCGGGCTGGACGGCTTCGAGGAGATGTACCCGCATCAGCTCTCCGGCGGCATGCAGCAGCGAGTTTCACTCTGTCGCGCCCTAGTGACAGATCCGCAACTGCTGCTCATGGACGAGCCTTTTGGGGCGCTTGACGCAATGACCCGCGACGAGTTGGATCTCGAGCTACTGAGATTGTGGGAAGAAAAGAAGAAAACCGTTTTGTTCGTTACACATAGCATACAGGAAGCGGTGTTCTTGTCGGACCGCGTATTTGTCATGTCTGCGAGGCCCGGCAGGCTGCTGAAAGTGCTGTCGATTGATCTTCCCCGACCGCGGAGTATGGAGATGATGAGCAGCGTGGCGTTCGGTGAGTACACCCTGAAAATCAGAAGTCTGCTAGGCTCCACGATGGGTACACCGGCGGCGATTTCCGGTTCCACCGCATGAATTTGCGTCCGCTGCTGCGTCCTCATTCGGCGAATCACACTACCTCCAAATCAACACAGAACGGACGATAGTTCTTTGGCCAAACAACGAGCAATGACCTACGCCGCTGCGGGTGTCAGCATCGAGGCGGGCGATGAGCTGGTGCGCCGCATTGGCCGCGTTGCCAAGAAAACCAAAATGCCGGGATTGCTGGCCGGCGTTGGCGGGTTTAGCGCGCTTTTCGATTTGCAAGCTTGCCGCTACCGTGAACCTGTTTTGGTCTCCTCTACCGACGGTGTCGGCACTAAGCTCAAGATTGCTTTTGCCACTGGTATTCATGAGACGGTCGGCATCGATCTGGTGGCGATGAGTGTCAATGACATTTTGACGCAGGGTGCCGAGCCGCTGTTTTTCCTAGATTACTTCGTGTGCGGCAAACTCGACGTCGGTATTGCCGAGGCCGTTATCCGTGGCATCGCTCGAGGTTGCCAGCAATCGGGCTGCGTATTGATCGGTGGCGAGACTGCTGAGCATCCCGGCGATTTCCGGGCTGGAGAGTATGATCTGGCGGGATTTGTAGTCGGGGTGTTAGAAAAAAAGAATATTCTCAGTCCTGCGGCAATTATTCCAGGCGATGTGCTCATCGGGCTTGGTTCCAGTGGGCTTCACAGCAACGGCTATTCATTAGCCCGCAAGATCCTGTTTTCGCGCGGTCGTCTTAAACTGAGCCAACGGTTGCCCGAGCTCGGCCGAACTCTGGGCGAGGAGCTGCTCACGCCGACGCGCATTTACGCCAAGGCCATGCGCACTCTACTGGCTAAGTGGCCTATCAAAGGCGCGGCGCACATAACGGGTGGTGGAATCGTCGGGAACCTGCCACGTGTCCTGCCGCCCGGCGCGCGCGCGCTGATCCACAGGGACAGCTGGCCGATGCCGCCGATATTTGGCATGATAGCAAGGATAGGCGCGGTACCTCGCGAGGAGATGGACCGAACCTTCAATAACGGTTTGGGTATGATCCTAGTGGTCGACAAGAAAGCTGCCGACGGAGCCATGCGCTCGCTTAAGCAAAGCGGAGAAAAGCCGATTGTGATCGGCGAGATCCGCAAGGGCCGGTGCGGCGCAGACATCATCTAAGGCACGATTATGGCACGGCAGCTTCCGCTAGGCGTTCTCATCTCAGGCAATGGCACCAATCTTCAAGCCATCATCGATGCCATTGAAGCGTGCACGCTCGATGCTAAGATCGAGGTCGTGCTAAGCAACAAAGCGGACGCTTATGGTTTGGCGCGAGCTCAGAAGCACAATCTTTACACGGCAGTGTTGGACCATAAATCGTTTTCCAGCCGTGAAGCCTACGACCAGGCGGTGGTGGATATTCTCCGGCGCTGCAACGTTGAGCTCGTCGTGCTAGCCGGTTTCATGCGGCTGTTGTCGCCGCTGTTCATCAAAGCGTATTCCAATCGCATCATGAATATTCATCCGGCATTGCTGCCGGCGTTCCCCGGCCTGCGCGTGCAGAAAAAAGCGCTCGATCATGGTGTGCGATTCTCCGGTTGTACGGTTCACTTTGTCAATGATGAATGCGACGAAGGCCCGATCATTATGCAGGCGGTTGTGCCGGTTTTTCCGGACGACAGCGAAAGCGTTCTCGCGGCCCGCATCCTCAAGCAAGAACATAAGATTTATCCGCGGGCGATCCAGCTTTACGCCGAACGAAAACTTCACATTGTCGGCCGTAGAGTGATGGTGGATGATCTCTCGAAGGACGAGAATCAGGTTCTTATCCAACCCCAAATATGAAAAATCGCAAGAGCATCCTGTTATTTTCCCTCAAGCTCTTGGTCAGCGTCGGGCTGCTGGGCTATTTGGTAACGAGCATTGACGGCGAACAATTTGCCCATACGCTGGCGTCAGCGAACTTTTCCTATATCGCTTTGGCCTTGGTGATATATCTTGGCACCCAAATAGTTAGCGCTCTGAGATGGACCGTGTTGACCCGCCCGCTGGGCATCAGCACCCCGTACAAGGTTCTGGCCGTCTACTATTTCATCGGCATGTTCTTTAATCTATTTGCGCCGAGCACGGTGGGCGGAGACGTCAGCCGTGTCTACTACCTTGCAAGAGAGCAGAGCAAAGACCATCAGAAGCGCGCGTCCGGAAGCACCGTCCATGCCGCGGTCTCGGTGTTGATGGACCGCGCCATCGGCATGGTGGCACTTATCTGGCTTGGCGCCGTTGGTCTTCTCTTATTCCCTCAATATGGAGTTCCTTCTCCGATACGCGCACTGACCTTATCCTTGGCTGCCGGCTTTTTGATCGGCGGCTTGCTCCTGCCGCTAGTGCGACGCGTGCTGCCTGAGGATGTGCATCCATGGGTTACGAAGTTGCGTTTTATTCTGACGAGTTACCGCAAGGGGTGGCACGTCATTCCCCAAGCTATTACTCTCTCGTTCATGGTTCATCTGGTTCAAGCGTGGATGCATGTGATAATGGGCTTGGCCCTTCATCTGAGTCTGCCGCTTTCTTTTTGCATCATCGTTTATCCCTTGGTAGGAACCTTTGCGGCGCTGCCGATCAGCGTAAATGGTTTTGGCTTGCGCGAGGGCGGCTATATCTTTCTGCTTGCATTAATCGGTATCAACTCCGAAGAGGGCATCGCCTTCGGCTTACTGTTATTCCTCATTGTAGCGGTGGATAGTTTGATTGGCGGAGTACTCTTTCTGGTCAAGAAAGGTTCCGCGCCTACAAGCACAGTCAGCGCTGAGATTTAAGTCAGGTAATGAATAAACAACGTCGCTAGGCCGAGAAAAGAAAGAAAGCCAAACGCGTCGGTAAGGCCTGTCACAACAATCCCGGACCCCAGCGCCGGATCAAATTTCATCGCTTTTAACAGCAGCGGGATGACTGCTCCCGAGAGTCCGGCGACCAGTCCTAGATTCACTATCATCGCAACGGCGAGCACGAATCCCAGAGTCGGATTCCCCTGCCACAAGGCCGCAATCAGAGCGATCACGGCGCCCGCCGCAACAGCGAGACAAACATTAACGGAAACCTGCTTGACGATAGCTTTCCACGCAGACGAGAATTCAAGCTCGCCAAGCGCAATGCCACGAATAATTACCGTCGCGGTTTGAGTCGCGCCGTTGCCACCAACGCCCGCGACAATCGGCATAAACGTTACCAGGGCGACAAGTTCCGTGATCGTGCCTTGAAAGATCGTCACTACTGACGCTGCCAATCCCGTGGTCAGCAAATTCAGCATCGTCCATGGGAGCCGCATCTTAACTGACCGGGAGATCGGCGTGAAAACTCGATCCTCCTCGGCCAAGCCGGCCATCTTGTACATGTCTTCGGTGCTTTCCTCGTTGATGATATCGATGACGTCGTCGACCGTGATGATGCCTTCCAATCGACCGCCCTCATCGACGATCGGTAAGGCTAAAAGCTCGTATTTCGCGACGATGCGGGCCGCTTCTTCCTGGTCCATGAAGACATCGCCTTTTAGCGGGTCCGCAATCATCATCTCGCTCAATGTGCGATCACGGGGGGCAATGACTAAATTGCGAATCGGCACGACACCGACTAACTTGTTCTCGTGGTCGACGACGTAAAGATAGAAAAAACTCTCAAGCTCGCCGCGTTCACGGATCTTATCGATGGCGCCTTGAGCCGTGGTGGTTGGCGCCAAAGCCATAAATTCCGTGTTCATGATTCTGCCTACGGTGCCTTCGGGATAGCTGATAAGCTCGCGGACTTCCTCGCGTCGCTTGGGATCCAGTAACGACAAAACAGATTCACGGCGCTCTTCCGTTAAGCTGTCGATAATAGTCACGGCGTCGTCGGGATCGGCGCGCACAATGACACGGGCGATTTTTTCATCGTCGATTAGCGCCAGGATGTCGGGCAACAACTCAGGCGGTAGTTCGGTGAGAGTTTTGGCGGCCCGACGAGCGGAGAAGAGGATGTCGAAAAATTGTCGCACCTCGGTCGGGTCCAGTCCCTTGAAGAGGAGCGCAATGTCGGCAGGATGGCTTTTGCCGATGAAGCGCAATATGCGATCCGGCGTCGCAGTGCGCAACATTTCTCGAACTGTATCGTAATCGATGGGAGTGGATTTCATTATGTCCTTGGGATCGCGACTTCGCGTCTCTTCTTAACCATTGGTATGGTGATTTGCAAATGATTCTAACCAATTGGCGCCCTTATAGGCAGGGTAAAAATCTGTTATCGTAAGCTTCACTTTGGCCGCGCAAGCGAGAGACTAAGCATGTCGCCGTATAAATCCGTCTATCGGCTCGGCTTTGGCCTGGCACTAGGGTATTTCCTGCCGGCCATTGCCGCACAAGGCAATGGGTCCTCTAGCGCCGCGGCGGCTACTTTGGCGGCGCTGGAAAATCGCCCTCCGTCTTTTGCCACTATTGCCAAACGGACCATGCCCATCGTCGTCAATATCTCAACGACCGCACAACGCGCTCCGCGCGGCGGTTCCGGCGATCCGATTGATGAGTTCTTCAATCGTTTCTTTGGCGAGTCTCAGCCTCGCGACACCAGCCAGAGGAGCCTCGGGTCCGGTATTCTGATCAGCAAGGATGGGGAGATTCTGACCAGCTATCATGTCGTCAAAAATGCCGACGCAATTAAAGTAAAGCTCGCCGATCAGTCTGAGTATGAGGCCCGTCTGGTCGGCAAGGATGACAGAACGGATTTAGCTTTGATTAAGATTCGCAAGACCAATGTTCCTCTTCCTTTCGCCCGGCTCGGCACCTCGAGCCAATTGGATGTCGGTGATTGGGTCATGGCGATCGGTAATCCGTTTGGCTTGGAACATACGGTAACGGCGGGAATCGTCAGCGCCAAAGGCCGGGTCATCGGCGCTGGACCCTACGACAATTTCATTCAGACCGACGCATCGATCAATCCCGGCAATAGCGGTGGCCCGCTGATCAATGCTGTCGGCGAAGTGGTGGGAGTGAACAGCGCTATCTTCAGCCAGAGTGGCGGCAACGTCGGGATCGGCTTTGCGATTCCCATCGACCTGGCCAAAAAAATCGCCGATCAACTCCGAAAGAACGGCAAAGTGGTGCGCGGCTGGCTTGGCATCCGGGCGCAAGCCGTTTCGCAACAAGCGGCGTCCTCATCGGGTCTGTCCCATCTTGCCGGGGAGATACAAACGGTGACAGAAGTGACGGAAAATAGCCCAGCCGCAGAAGCGGGCATCAAGGTCGGTGACGTAATCGCTGAATTTAACAACAAGCCGCTTTCGAGAAATCCCGATCTTCGCACTATGATCGCCGACACCGCGCCTGGCCATAAGATCACGTTGAAGATCGTACGCGAGAAACTCGAGCGGATTGTTTCGGTTCGTATTGGCGAGTTGCCGGATGATGGTGATGGCAGCCAGCAGGTGGAGGCGCGTGACCCGGAGCTGGGATTACGAGTTCAACGGATCACGCCGGAGACCTCGCGCCGTCTGGGACTGAGCTCTATCAAGGGGGTTCTGGTTCTGGAAGTACAATCCGGCAGCCCTGCGGAGCAGGTAGGTTTAGAGCCTGCGGATGTAATCCGAGAGGTCAATCAGAAGCCGGTCAACAATGTCAAAGATTTCGAACGCGCCGTGCGTCAAGGCAGGCGTGGGGAGCGCATCTTGCTTCTTGTTCAACGAGGAGATAACGCTGTATTCTTCGCTTTGAGGCGTAAGAACTAGGAGGGCTTATGTTCGGACTTGGTATGCAAGAGCTGTTAATTATCTTGGCTATCGCTCTGGTCGTCTTTGGCCCCAGCAAGCTGCCTCAGATCGGTAGTGGCTTAGGGAAAGCCATTCGCGACTTCAAAAAAGGGGTGAGCAGCGATGACAGTGAGGATTCCGTCAAGGAAGCTAAGGACGAAAACTCCAAAGACTTTCATCGTTAGCAGTCCGGCAATGGCGGTTCTGCTGCTCCAGCTTCTTGCCCCTCTCGGTTCTTTTAGTGGATATCGAATAATGCCCGCCCGATGGAGCATCGAGCGGGTTGAATACAGCTTTGAACGATTCAGTGGTGCGTGTTTTTGGCTGCAGCGCCATTAGTAAAACGGCGGCCATTGCGGCTTTTGCTGCCTAATACAACAGTGTATAGGGATGTTTTTGAAAGCTTGTAGGCTCGTTGTACGCTTAAATCCGCCGCCTCAATAAACGGTTTTAATCGTAAGTTGGTGCGCCATCCCAGTTTGCGAGTGAGCGGATCCAAAGCCTCCGTCATCGAGCCCAATACTGGTACATCGCTGGTAAAGTGATTAACGATGACGATATATCCGCCAGGCTTGCAGACTCTTTTAGCCTCAGAAATCATCTGGATCGGATCGGGGACAACGGTCACCACATGAAAGGCCATCACGTAGTCGAATGTGTTATCCGGAAAATCAAGGCTGAGTGCGTTCATCTCCATCACTCTGAGATGGGTCCAGCCATGATCCTCAATTTTTTGCCGGGCCCGGGCCAACATGTCGGGCGCCAGATCGATTCCGATAACTTCGCAGTGAGTAGGATAAGCGGGGAAAGAAGTGCCGGTTCCGGCACCGACCTCGAGAACCTTTGCGCCTGGCGGAATCTCTAGATCCTCAATGACGCGTTCCAAACGAGAGTAGAAGATCTTACCGAAAATTTTATCGTAGAGTGGAGCAAATTCTGAGTAGATTTTGCTTTCATGCGCCTCGATTTCAGCCATTATTAGCACCCCTTGCCAAGATGTACATGTCAGGCGTCACGTATATCTCTGGACTGTTTTTTAAAAAACACTGAAATATCTCTTTTGCGAAAGCGCCACTGCTTGCCTTTCTTAAAGGCAGGCAGAATGTTTTTACGCGCGAACTCATTCACGGTGTCCGGGCTCATGTCGAGAATCACGGCAACTTGCTTGCTGTTTAACAGCTCCTCATCTCTCTCAAGCATAAGTTTCCTCCGAGGTTGATGTTCAGTTGCCTTTGCGGGGGATCTTTTTTTGTAACAAGTCCACCAGATACTGTCAAGGAGAGTAGCGCAGTTTGCAGACACTGTGAGAGAATTTAGAGAAGTTAGACACCAATCCCGAAACTGGGACGATTGGCTGCGGATGAATGTAGGTCGCTGTCACTGCCACCCTTGATCCGGGCTTGCTTGCGCCCCATTGGGAGTTCCATTAGCATTATTGAATACTTTCCGAGATCGATAACCTACCCAACTAAGGACCAACGAGCTTGACGGATCTCGCCCGCGGTTTTCTATGAAAAAACTTCTCAAGCTCTGCGGTTTCATTGCCGCGACATCCCTTTTCCTCGTGATCATCGGCAGTCTGGCGTTTTATCATCTACTCCGCATCGGCGAGTTTCGCCGATTTCTGATCGGTCAGATCGAGCAGGAGACCCAATTAGAAGTTCAACTCGGCGCAGCAGACTTCGATATTGGTTGGATTGCGGGAATCGGATTTCGCGATCTGAAATTGTCGGAACCCGCAGCAGCTAACCCACTGTTAACTGCTGAACGGATCACAGCCCGCGTCGCGTTGTTGCCGCTGTTGCAACGAAAGCTCATCTTTTATGACGTTCGTCTGCTTAAACCGGCGGCGCAAATCGTGCGCGAAAACGACGGCCGCATTCCGCTACTCGATAAACTTCTGGCGCTTCCTTTTTTGCAACAGAAAAGCCGCGATTATGAGTTCGATCTGCGGTCCATCAAAATTCAACAAGCGCAACTCCAATGGATTGATCGGCTGCCGGATGGGAATCCGGTCAGCTTACGTCTGCGCGATCTCGACGCGGAAATTGAGCGTGTCGACGGTCGACAACTTAGTGAGCTCATCCAAGATCTGCTGAAGAGCGCGAAGAAACTTCCGCCTGGACTTGCGCTGCAGGTTGCGTTGACGGGCACGCTTGAGAAAGATTCCCAGAACAGCTCCTTGAGCTTGCAAGGAAAGTTGGTTTTGCCACAAGACGCTTTCGAAGTCCGCAACGCATGGTGGAGCGCCGATATAAAGTTAAACGATTTACCGGCGAATCTGTTGATCGAATATGGCAGCGGGCGCATTCCGTTCAAGTCCATGAGCGGGCGTCTGGCGCAGCAACTCCGGGTTGAGGGTCGCCTGTCCGAGCGGTTGCAGATCAGCGGCGATTTCGAATTCAAACAGCTGGGGCTCGATGAACCGGAGCTGTTTGCTGCGCCTTTGAGCCTCGGCGATGCGAAAGTGAGTTTTGCAGCCGAATGGACTCCGCGCCGGCTCGCATTCTCCCGGCTCAATATTCTATCGAGTGATACCAGCGTTTCGATTACCGGCGAAGTTCGATCGACCGACGATGATTCTCATCTTCATGTGCAATTATCGGCCTCGCCACTGCCGATTGCGGCTGTGCGAAAGTTTCTTCCAACAAAGCTAATGGCGCCCCGAGTCGAGAGCCTGCTCTCAAGCATTCAAGAAGGTGAAGTGATCATTAAGAAGGCCGGTATCGATGCGACTCTTGCACAGATGCGCCGTTGGGCCGTGACCGGCATAGGTGAAGGCGTCTGGTTGGCGGCGGAGGTGCGTAATCTCGGCATGAAGCTCAACCGTGATGGAGCTTTGCCGCTGAGCTTGGTTCAAGGCCAGATAACTCTAGACAACAATCTAATCACATTGACCGATAGCAATGGAAGTTACGGTAATTCACGGCTGAACAAGATCGCCGGGACGTACGCAGTCCATGGGGGCGCGCTTAACTTGCAAGCTCGCGGCGACCTGGATCTTGCGGAGGTACGAGAGCAATTGGTCCTGGGAGTCTTTCCGATAGAAACTAAGATGATTGGTGATATTCAAGAACTAAACGGCAGGGCTCGCGCTGAGCTGTCTTTACAGCGACTCAAAGAGTCGCCGCCGCAAATCACTGGAACGCTCGCTTTGGATAACGTGCAGTTGCGCAGAGGCGATTTTCTTTTGAGCCAGATGCGAGGCGATATCAATTTTACCGGAACAGAGATCAAAGCCGATAAAATAAGCGCGACGATTTCTGAATCGCCGATCCAAATCGGTTTGGTAGTGAGGGATTACGCCTCGCAAGAGGGCGTTTTCGATATCAGCGTGGACTCGACCGGGATGAAATCCGGTATAATTACCCAGCTGTTACTTTCGTCCCGATCTGCCAACGATCCAGGGATCGTGCGCGGCTCGCTCCGTTACCACGGATCGTTGACCAACAAGGACAAGCGGAGCTTTACTGGCAATTTGGATCTGGTTGATGTTCAGTTCGCCACTCAGCCGTTATTGCAGCCTATCCGTGCATTAAATGGAAACATAAAATTCGACGAGAGCGGAATTGATTTCCAGAGTATCAAGGGCGTGCTCGTTGGGTTCCCCAGCGCCGTCAATGCCCGGTGGCGTTACGCTGAAAGGCCGCAGCTGGTTTTCGACTTCACGGCGCCGAGTTTGGATCTCACTTACCTGTTATCGCAGGTCGATGCCGAATCGAGTGAGTTCTACGCTAATCTGCAGGCCCGAGGTCGCATTGCCATAGCTAACGGAAAAATAAAGGCCATCGATTTCGGCGATTTGAAAAGTGACGTCACCATTGACCGCCGGGTGTGGCGTCTGTCAAATCTTACAGCGCGCGCGGCAGGAGGAACCGTGCAGGCCAAAGCGAGCATTCAGGATCGTCCCGATACCTTGAGCATACAGGCGGATTCTCAGATTCGAGGGGTCCCGATTCAGTCGTTTCTTCGCTGGTTCGACATGACCACCACCGAAATGAGTGGAACGGTAAACCTGACAGGAAACCTTGAGACCGCCGGCAACGACGATGCCGAACGCAAAAGGAATCTGAACGGCGCTTTTAATCTTAAGATCGAGGAGGGGACTATTCACCGAATGCGCATTCTGGTGCAGATTTTAAATCTACTCGATCTGTCCCGCTGGTTTACGTTGCAACTCCCCGACTTGACCAAAGACGGCATTCGCTTTCGTTCCATCGCCGCTGATTTCAAAGTGAACAAAGGCGTGTACTTCACCCAAAATCTTGTCGTCGATAGCGATGATCTACGTATGACCGGCACCGGTAGAATTGACGTGCCGAAAGATGACATAGATTTTATCATCGCAGTGCGACCGTTTGCGGGCATCGATGCAGTGATTAATAACATACCCCTTCTTGGCCGTGGTATCGCCGCCATAAAGAACTCCTTCTTAGTTGCGAGCTTCAATATCAAGGGCCCGATTGAGGAGCCGACGATTACGCCGGCACCGCTCGGCACCTTATCCGAATGGTTCTGGGGGGTTCTCGGAATACCGAAGAACGCCATTGGCTTGGGCGATAATCAAAAGCGGGAGGATAGCAAGGCAGCGCCAAGATGAGACATCGCTTGGTCTTGTACTCTCGAGTCGACTGTTGCCTGTGTGACGAGATGAAAACCGTCATCCGGCAAGTAGCCCAGAGAACTCCGGTAGACATTGAGGAGATCGACATCGATAGCTCCGCTGATCTGAAGCAGAAGTATGGAGAAGAGGTTCCGGTGTTGTTCATCAACGGCCGCAAAGCATTCAAATACCGGCTGACCGCGAGGCAATTAGCGGCCAGATTGAAAACGACTTGGTTCTAATTCGGGCGCTTGGGTTTCGTGCGATGATTTGGCAGATGGCCGCAGGGTTTCATCTGGTGCGAGTGCATTCGAAACGAGCTTTCCATTAATCAATGTTTGCGAAGACTTTGCCCCTAGCCTGTTTGGAGGAAGAGCCCATGTCCAATCAAATTGTTTGGTGTGATATTCCGGTTTTCGAACTGGACCGGGCGGTGAGGTTCTACTCGGCGGTACTCGGCACGGAAGTTAAAAAGCAGAATCTCCCGGGAATGACCATTGCTGTCCTGCCGCATAATGACGGGGAGGTCGGTGGGTGCTTATTTCAAAGTCCGGACGAGAAGCCGTCAGCGCAGGGTGTGATGATCTATCTCGATGCCAACGGACGATTGGACGAGGCGATTGCAGCAGTGACTGCTAACGGCGGCAAAATCCTTCAACCGAAACACGCCATCGGACCGTTCGGATTGCGATGTGTTATTTTGGACAGCGAAGGGAACCGGGTCGCGTTACACTCCGACTAACTTTACATCGGCATCATTCGTCGTCTTTTTCCTGTCGACGCCTGGGTCGATCGGTCTGCCTGAGGATTTTCTTGCGCAGGCGGATCGACTCCGGGGTCACTTCGACGAGTTCATCATCCGCGATCCATTCGATTCCTTCTTCTAAACCCATTTCGCGGTGGGGCGAAATCAGGATGTTTTCATCTTTGCCGGCGGCTCGGATATTCGTGAGTTTCTTTTCGCGGCAGATATTCACGTTGAGATCGTTCTCCCGTGAATACTCGCCGACAATCATACCTTCGTACACCTTTGTGCCGGGCGCGATAAAAAGCACGCCTCGTTCCTGCAGGTGAAAAACGGCGTATGGGGTCGTTGGGCCTTCGCGGTCCGCGACCATGGCGCCATTGGTCCGCGATTGAATGTGGCCGTGCCACGGGGCCCAGCCATTGAAGAGCGCGTTCATGATGCCGGTGCCGCGAGTGTCGGTTAAAAAACGAGAGCGAAATCCAATCAGACCGCGCGACGGAACGGCGAATTCCAAACGCACGCGGCTCGATCCGGCGTGAATCATTTTGGTCATCTTGCCTTTACGAACAGCAAGCAGCTGCGATACCACGCCGATAAAGTCCTCTGGTACGTCGATGACCAGCAGCTCCATTGGTTCATTGGTGACGCGATCGATTTCTCGAGTGACAACCGTAGGTTTTGAGACCTGGAGCTCATATCCTTCACGACGCATCGTTTCTATGACAATAGCCAGCGCAAATTCACCGCGACCAGTGACTCTGAATGCGTCGGGTAGGTCCGTTTCTTCGACCCGAAGGCTGACATTGCGGCGTTGTTCGAAGAAAAGTCGTTCGCGCAACTTGCGCGACGTCACGAATTCGCCCTCCCGGCCGGACCAGGGCGAATTGTTGGCGCTGAAAACCATCGCGATCGTCGGTTCGTCGATGCGCAGTGGCGGTAGCGGGTGGGGGTTTTCGCGATCGGTGATCGTGTCACCGATACCGATATCCTCAATGCCGGCGACGGCAGCGATATCGCCGCCTTCCGTCTTTGGAATCTCGACCCGCTTCAATCCTTGCCAGCCATAAACCTGAGTCACCTTGACGATTTCTTGCTTGCCGTCTACCCGGCAAAGCGTATACTGACCCGGAGTCAACGTGCCGTTTTTGACCCTGCCTACCGCCAGGCGTCCGACATAGTCGCTATAATCTAAGTTGTTGGCTTGAAACTGTGTGACGGCTGCGGGATCGACGCTGGGTCCCGGTAAGACTTGCACAATCAACTCAAACAAAGGTTTCAGAGTTTCGCCGGGCCGCTTCAGATCGCGCGTGGCGGTGCCTGCCCGCGCATTGGTATAGACCACCGGAAAGTCGAGTTGATCTTCGGTTGCATCCAAGTCGATAAACAAATCGACAATTTCATCGAGCACCTCGGCAACACGCGCATCCGGACGATCGATCTTATTGATACAGATAATCGGGGGCAACTTGGATTCGAGCGCCTTCTTCAACACGAAACGGGTTTGTGGCAGTGGCCCTTCGGAGGCATCGACCAACAGCATCACCCCGTCGACCATTGCCAAGGTGCGCTCGACTTCGCCGCCGAAGTCCGCGTGGCCCGGGGTATCGACGATATTGATTTTAGTATTGCCGTAATGGATGGTCGTGTTCTTGGCCATGATCGTGATGCCGCGTTCGCGCTCCAGGTCCATGGAGTCCATCACTCGCTCGGCCACGTGTTCGTTGGCCCGGAAGATGCCGCTTTGATGCAACATCGCGTCTACGAGAGTTGTTTTGCCGTGATCGACGTGAGCGATGATAGCTATATTTCGAAGGTCATCGCGACGATTCTGGGTTTGCGTCATACGTCTTTATTAGGGAGCAACTAGGTATTGTCAAGCGATAATCTTGCCGTCGAATCTGGCCGCAACTCGGTGGTGATTTCGATCTTTCTTGATAACGCTCACCCGCTGGACTATTTTGATCATTTAAATGGGGCGGCTTAAGACCTACCTTTGGCGCTACTGGCGCCGTTATTTCTTGGGCGGGTTATGCTTGTTGGGCACCGTAACCTTGGTGATGTGGATCCCCTGGTGGATCCGCGAGGCCGTGCGCATTCTCGAGCAAGGCGGCGCGCTTAGCGACGTCACATTCTATGCTGCTGTAATCGCTTTGGCCGCGCTGGCGCAGGGGATCATACGAACTTGCTCGCGAGCATTGATCTTCAATGCCGGGCGCAATGTCGAGTATGACTTGCGCAACGATCTATTCGCACATCTGCAGAAATTGCCTTCGTCGTTCTATCACGCGCGCCGCACCGGCGATTTAATGTCCCGAGTGATCAACGATATCTCCGCCGTTCGCGTGATGCTCGGCCCGGGAGTGCTCAATTTCGCCAACGCGCCGCTCTATTATATTTATGCTCTTGTCTTGATGCTCTCGATGGATGTGCGCATGACGTTGGCGGCGTTGGCGCCGTTCCCTCTGCTGATCTACGCCGCGGCCAAATTCCGCGGCCGGATCATGAAATCTTCACTCGAGGTTCAGCAGCAGATGTCCGCGCTCAGCAGCCATGTGCAGGAGAATCTTAGTGGAATGCATGTGGTCAAAGCCTATGCGCAAGAAAAATATCAGACGCAGCAATTTGTCGCGCTCAACGAAGAATTTCGCAGCAAAAGTTTAGAGATGGCGCGCATGCGCGGCATTGTTACGCCGATCATGCAGGGCATCAATGGGCTGACGGTCGTGATCGTGATCTGGTACGGCGGCGTACGTGTCGCGCGTGGCGATTTGCTGGTGGCCGATATTGTTGCCTTCATTGCTTATCTAAACGTTTTGGCATGGCCCACTGCCGCCTTCGGATGGATGCTCTCGCTGGTCGAGCGCGGTCGTGCCGCGATGAAGCGGCTCGAGGAAATTCTCAACACCCAACCGGCCATTGCCAGTTTGCCTGGCGCATTGCCGGTTGCGGGGCTGAAGAGTGGAATCGAGTTCCGGGAGGTTTCCTTTGCCTACGAGCAACAGGCTAATGGCCATCCGATTCTGAACAGCATCGGCTTCTCGGTGCCTAAGGGAAAAACCATCGCTCTGGTGGGCCGGATCGGTTCCGGAAAGAGCACCCTGGCGCAGCTCGTGCCGCGGCTGTTCGATGCCTCATCGGGCGAGGTCCTTATAGACGGTCAAGATGTTCGTAAGCTGTCGCTGCGCGATCTACGCAAAGCATTGGGCTACGTCCCTCAAGAGCCGTTTCTCTTTTCCACGTCTCTCAGGCGCAATCTTGCGTTCGGTCGAGACGATGTTTCCGATCAGGATTTGCAACGCGCTGTGCGCATCGCCCGGCTCGACCGCGACGTGGAAAATTTTCCTCGGGGGCTCGATACCGTGGTCGGGGAACGCGGCGTCACCCTTTCCGGTGGTCAGAAGCAGCGGGCGACTTTGGCGCGCGCGCTGGCGATCGATCCTCCGGTGCTTATTCTCGATGACTGTTTGTCGAGCGTTGATGCGCAGACCGAAGCGGAAATTTTGCAAGGACTACGGTCGATACTAGAAGAGAAAACCTGCCTGATCATTTCCCACCGGATTTCCGCGGTTAAAGATGCCGACGAAATCCTTGTTTTCGAGGACGGTCGAATTCTCGAGCGCGGCACCCACCATCAACTTGTGGAGCGCGGCGGACTTTATGCCGAACTGCACCAGCAGCAACGCTTGACCGAGGAGTTGGAACAGATCTAAGTGGCCGATCCGTCCCATCAAGAAGAAATCCTCGGCAAAGCCTATGATCTGCGGTTGATCGGACGGCTGTGGAGATACATAAGGCCGTACAAGCGCTTGTTCTTTTTTGCCATGTTACTGTTGCCGCTGCAGCAAGCCTTCGGTCTGGCGCAACCGTACCTGATGAAAATCGGTATCGATCGATATATTGCCCAAGGCGATCTATCGGGACTGCAAGCCGTCGCCCTGCTTTTCTTGGCAGCCATTGTTGGCGAGACCATTATGATTTTTTTTCACTACTATCTCACCATGGCAGTGGCGCAGCGCTGTCTTGCCGATCTCCGGGTAGAGCTATTCTCACACGTGCAGAAGTTGCCTATGGCATATTTCGATCGTAACCCGGTGGGCCGATTAGTCACCCGCATGACCACCGACGTCGACGTTCTACAGGAGATGTTTTCTTCCGGGGTGATGACCCTGATCTCCGACTTCGTCATGGTTGTATGGATCGTCGGCATCATGTTCTATCTGCATGCGGAACTGGCATTGGTTTCACTGGCTCTGATCCCGCCAATGGCTTTTGCCATCAACTTTTTTCGCATTAAGGCGCGCCAGACATACCGCTTGATTCGCGAGCGGATCGCGCGCATCAACGCCTACCTCGGCGAAGCGATCTCGGGAATGGCGATCATTCAACTGTTTGCCCGCGAGGAGAAGACCTATCGGGAGTTCGACGAGCTCAATGCTGCTCATCGCGACGCTTATCATCTTTCAAACCTCTATGAAGCGGCGCTTTACTCGATGGTTGAAGCCGCCGGCTCGGTGAGCGTGGCGCTGCTGCTCTGGTATGGAGGCGGCGAAGTTTTGCACGGCATCATCGGAATTGGCACGGTCGTGGCCTTCAAGGAATACATCCATCGATTCTTTGTTCCGTTGCGCGACTTCAGCCAGAAATACGCAGTAATGCAGTCTGCCATGTCGTCGGCAGAAAGAATTTTTCAGCTTCTGGATACGCCC
>JAICEJ010000050.1 GCA_025924215.1 Candidatus Binatia bacterium | reverse complement strand
CTTGCCGCTTTGATGGAGCTTGGTGTTATTTACGTATTCACGCACGATAGCATCGGCGTCGGCGAGGATGGCCCAACGCATCAACCGATTGAGCAACTCGCCGCTTTGCGCGCGATACCTCGGTTGGTGCTAATTCGTCCGGGGGATGCCAACGAAACCGCCGTAGCTTGGAGCGTTGCGATCGAGACTCGCAACCGGCCGGTCGCGCTGGCCCTGTCGCGGCAAAACGTGCCGACCCTCGATCGAACAAAGTATACTGCGGCAGCCGGCGTTCGCCGCGGCGCCTACGTCTTGGCCGATCCGGCTGAAGGCACACCCGACATGGTCTTAATCGGGACCGGCTCGGAACTATCCCTGGTGGTAGCCGCCCGAGAAAAACTGCTGGAACAGAAGATCAATGCCCGGGTTGTTTCGATGCCCAGCTGGGAGATCTTTGATGACCAGCCACAGGATTATCGTGAGTTCGTCTTGCCGCCCAATATCCGCGCGCGGCTCGCTGTCGAAGCCGCGTTGCCGTTAGGTTGGCATCGTTACGTCGGCGACGGCGGCGACGTACTCGCTATCGAGCGCTTTGGCGCGTCGGCCCCGGGCAATATCGTCATGGAGAAATTTGGTTTCACTGTCGATCATGTCGTCGAGCGCGCCCGCGCGCTGATAGGGAAATAACCATGCGCGTGGCGATTGGCGCCGATCATGCCGGCTTTCAATTAAAGCAGCTTATCAGCGAGCACTTGCGATCGGCAGGGCACGCCATCATCGACGTCGGCACAGCCAGTGACGCGCCGGTCGATTATCCAGATTATGCCGAAGCATTGGCGAAAGTCGTTCTCGACGGCAAAGCCGAGCGGGGCGTGCTCATTTGCGGCAGCGGTGTCGGCGCTTCGGTTGCCGCCAATAAAATTCCCGGCATTCGCGCCGGCCTTTGTCACGACAGCTATTCCGCGCGCCAGGGCGTCGAGCATGATGAGATAAACGTTCTGGTTCTCGGAGCTCGCGTCATCGGCAGCGCACTGGCAAAAGAGCTGGTGGATCGGTTTTTGGCGGCGCAATTTAGTCGCGAAGAACGCCATCGGCGCCGGGTCGAAAAGATCAAAGCGCTGGAGCAGCGCTACCAAAAATCCTAAGGAGAGAGTCGATGAATCCTTTAAGAGAGCTTTTGAATCAGGGCCAATCGGTATGGCTCGATTTCATTAGCCGTCAGTTGATCCGCAGTGGCGAGTTGAAACGTCTTGTGGAAGAGGACGGTCTGCGCGGTGTCACCAGTAATCCGACAATCTTTGAGAAAGCGATTGGCGGCAGCGCCGATTACGATGACAGCTTGAAGGAAATGCTGGCGCAGGATCGCAAGACTCCGGTTGGGCAGTTGTACGAACGAATCGCCATTGAAGACATACAGACGGCGGCCGACGTCCTTCGTCCGGTTTACGACCAGACCAGCGGTGCCGACGGATACGTCAGTCTCGAAGTTTCACCCCATCTAGCGCGCGACACGCAAGCGACGATTGCCGAGGCCAAGCGGCTCAACAGCTCGGTCGGTCGGCCCAACGTGATGATTAAAGTTCCAGCGACCCGAGAGGGAATTCCGGCTATCGAGGAGCTCATTGCCGGCGGGGTCAATGTAAATATCACATTGATGTTTTCGCTGGCGCATTACGAGGCGGTGGCGCACGCCTACATCAAAGGCCTGGAGCGTTGCGCCGATCCGGCTAAAGTGGCTTCGGTCGCGTCTTTCTTCGTCAGCCGGGTTGATACCATGGTCGACCGCGAGCTCGAGAAGCTTGGCACACCGGAGGCGAGGTCTTGCCTCGGTAAAATCGCCATCGCCAATTCCAAAGTCGTTTATCAACGCTTCCGCGAGATTTTTCATGGCGAGGGCTTTGTTGCGCTGCGGCAACGCGGCGCGCGAGTCCAACGGCCGTTATGGGCGAGCACCGGCACTAAAAATCCCAACTACTCGGACGTACTTTATGTCGAAAATCTGATCGGCCCCGAGACCGTAAATACATTGCCGGTAGAGACGTTGAACGCCTTTAAAGATCACGGCCGGGTTTCGGATGCCACGGTGCGCCAGGGACTCGATGAAGCGGCTAATTCGCTGGCGCAGCTAAAAAAACTAGGCATGGATCTTAATGCGATTGCCGAAAAGCTCCAGGACGACGGCGTCGCCGCGTTCGCGACTTCATTCGATTCGCTGATGTCCACCTTGGAGAAAAAGCGCGCCTCCCTGGCCGGTATCGAATTAAATCGTCAGGATCTGCATCTGGGCAAACTTCAGAGCCGCGTTGATCGGCGGCTCAAGAGTTGGCAGGCGCAACAATACGGCAGCAGGCTATGGAAAAAGGATTGGACGCTTTGGTCCGCCGACCCGGTTGCGGAGCTTACCGACCGTTTGGGCTGGCTCGAGATGCCCGAGTCGATGCAGCATCAAGTTGGGGCATTACGCCAATTTGCTGAAAAAGCCAAAGCTGATGGCATGCGTCACGTTGTGGTCCTGGGAATGGGGGGATCGAGCCTGGCCCCCGAAGTCTTCCAGCGTAGCTTCGGCAATCACCCCAATTATCCGGCCTTGATGGTCCTGGACAGTACCCATCCGGCGGCGGTTAAAGCGCTCGAAGCCAAGATCGATTTAGACCGCACTCTGTTTTTAGTCTCGAGCAAGTCTGGCACGACAACCGAAACGAATTCTTTCTTCTATTATTTCTGGGACAAATTAAAGCAGCTGAAGCCGGAACCGGGCGAGCATTTCGCGGCCATCACCGATCCGGGCACGCCGCTTGAAAAAATCGCTGGCGAGCGCAACTTCCGCGCGGTTTTTACCGCGCCCGAAGACATCGGCGGCCGCTACTCGGCGTTGACGGTTTTCGGACTCGTGCCGGCGGCGCTGATCGGCTTGGATGTGGGCGATATTCTAAAGCGCGCGCGCCATATGGGCCAAGCGTGCGCCGGCAGCGTGCCGGAGCCGGAGAATCCTGGCCTGGTGCTCGGCGCCGCACTGGCGGAGTTGACTTTAGCTAAGCGCGATAAAATAACTTTTCTCTGCTCGCCTTCTCTGACCGCATTCCCCGCATGGATCGAGCAACTGATTGCCGAGAGCAGTGGCAAAGATCGTAAAGGGATCGTGCCGGTTGCCGGGGAGAAACTCGGCGCGCCCGAGAAGTATGGCTCCGACCGCGCATTCGTGTATCTGAGATATAAGTCTGATGAAAACCATGAGCTCGATCGCCAAGTGGCGGGACTGGAAGCCAACGGTCATCCGGTTTTGCGAATCGAGGTCATTGAAAAGACTGATCTCGCCCAGGAATTTTTCCGCTGGGAGCTTGCTATCGCCGCCGCCGGATCAGCGCTTGGGATTCATCCGTTTAATCAACCGGACGTTCAGTTGGCCAAGGATCTTGCAACTAAGGCGATGAGTGAAGCTCGCGCCGGAAGCAGAAGAGGAGCCAGGCTGAAAGAGGAAATTTCCGGGTCGGATGATGCGGCAAAGCAGCAGGCGGTGTCGTCTTGGGCGAGCAAGGCCAAAGCGCGCGATTATGTGTCCGTTCAGGCCTATATCAGTCCGACACCGGAACATGATGTCGCGCTGCAGAGCATCACTGAATCGCTGCGCAATCGGCTCGGCACGGCTGTTACGGTGGGCTATGGTCCGCGTTTTCTTCACTCGACGGGACAACTCCATAAAGGCGGTCCCAATACAGTTCTGGTCCTACAGATCGTAGATCACCCATCCGAAGATGTTCCGGTGCCTGAAACCGACTATACATTCGGCGCGCTGATCGAGGCCCAGGCTCTAGGCGATTTTACCGCTTTGAAACAGCGGCGCCGTCGCGCTCTTCGAATCAACCTGGGCAGTGACACGAAATCCGGATTGGAACGTTTAGGCGAAGCGCTGCGGTGATAGGCAGCGACCTATCACCGCACGTGTTCGTGGTCCTGTGTAACGTGACCGTAAAATCCGAGAGATTCAGATCGACGCATTCCAATAAGAACGCGCGTGCAGGAATTTATGATGACTGATCTGGAAGTCGAAAATCATAATTCATCTTTCGCTTTCATGCTTCATAATTTTTAACGGGAGAGTGGCAATGGAATTAGGCATAATCGGGCTGGGGCGGATGGGCGCAAACATGACCGAGCGCCTGTTACGAGGCGGCCACAAACTGATTACTTACGACCGAAGCCCTGAGGCAATCCAGCGATGCGTTGACAAAGGCGCGTTCGGCGCGCATTCGCTGGCCGACTTTGTCAAGCAAGTGAGTTTGCCGCGCGTCATCTGGCTGATGGTGCCATCCGGCGAGCCGGTTGACCTCACCATCGAGCAGCTGCTTCCCAATCTGCTCGAGAACGACATCATCATCGATGGCGGCAACTCACATTACAAAGATTCCATCCGGCGCGCCGAAAAACTAAAACAACTGGGCATTCACTTCGTCGACGCCGGCACCAGCGGCGGCATCTGGGGTTTGCAAGAAGGTTACTGTCTGATGATCGGCGGCGAAAAAGCGATCGTCGACCAGCTCGAGCCGATTTTCAAGACATTGGCGCCGGAGAATGGCTTTGCTCACGTCGGCGCCAGCGGCGCAGGACATTTCGCTAAAATGGTTCACAACGGCATCGAGTACGGCATGCTGCAAGCGTATGGCGAAGGCTTCGAGATGCTGAAAGCCTCCCAGTTCGAGTTCGATCTGGGGAAAATCTCGCATCTATGGAATCAAGGCAGTGTGGTGCGTTCGTGGTTATTGGAGTTGGCAGAAAATGCATTTCAGAAAGATCCCCAGCTCTCGTCCATCAAAGGCTTCGTCGAAGATTCCGGCGAGGGCCGCTGGGCAGTGCTTGAAGCGGTAGAGCGAGAGATTCCAGCTTCAATTCTGACGCTCTCTCTCTTCGCCCGGTACGCCTCACGCCAGGAGGATTCTTTTTCCGCTAAGGTGATCGCCGCTCTACGAAACGAGTTTGGCGGCCATGGCGTAAGAAAGGAGTAACTTTCCATGGCAATCGACCCGCAGGACTACGTTCCGAGCGGTTTCAGTCAGACGAAAAAACCCCATGCGTGCGTGCTGGTTATTTTCGGCGCTTCCGGCGATTTGACCAAACGGAAGCTGATACCTGCCTTGTACAATCTCGCGTTGGAAAGGCGCTTGCCGGAACGCTTCTCGGTTGTCGGTTTTGCGCGCAGCGACATGAGCGACGGTGACTTCCGCAACAAAATGCGCGAAGCGGTGAGCGAATTTTCGCGCTCCGGGCTGAAGGATGAACAGGTCTGGCAACAGTTTGCCTCAACGCTCTATTACGTTCGCGGTGATTATAACGAGCCCGGCGCATACCAGCGTCTCAAGAGGATGATTGACGGCTTTGATCACGGCAGCCGTGTCCTGCCGGTGCGGGTTTTTTATTTAGCCATGCCGCCTGATTTGTACGCTCCGGTAATCGAGCTCATGGCCGCGGTCGGATTAGCTCCGAAGGAAAGCGAGGGCACCGCGCGGACTCGGGTGGTTATCGAAAAGCCGTTCGGCAGCGACCTCGAATCGGCGCGCGAGCTCAACCGGCGCGTGCATGAGGCGCTGGATGAGAAACAGGTCTATCGAATCGATCACTATCTCGGCAAAGAAACCGTGCAGAACATCATGGTGCTTCGCTTCGCCAACGCGGTGTTCGAGCCGATCTGGAATCGGCGCTACGTCGATCATGTGCAAATTACCGCCGCCGAAACGGTCGGCGTGGAAACCCGCGGAGGGTACTACGACAAAGCCGGCGTTGTCCGCGACATGTTTCAAAATCATCTGTTGCAGCTTGCTTGTCTTACCGCCATGGAGCCGCCGGTAGGCTTTTCCGCCGACGCGGTACGAGATGAAAAGAGCAAGCTGCTTCGTGCCGTGCGCCCGATAACCGACGATCAAGTGGCGGTCCACGCGGTGCGGGGTCAATACGGTCCGGGCCGAATCAATGGTAAACCCGTACCGGTTTATCGCGAAGAATCCGACGTCGCCAGAGATTCGTCGACGCCTACGTATGCCGCCATGAAACTCTTGATCGACAACTGGCGCTGGGAAGGAGTGCCTTTTTACTTGAGATCGGGGAAACGGCTGTTCAGGCGCGTGACCGAAATTGCCATCCAATTTAAGCGGCCTCCCCTATTGCTGTTCAAGTCCTGCGCGGTTGAGGACGTGACTCCTAATGTACTGGTGATCCGGATTCAGCCCGACGAAGGCGTGGCGCTTACGTTCGAAGTCAAACCGCCGGGACCGGAAATCTGCGTGAGTCCGCTCAAACTCGATTTCAAGTACGAAGAGGCTTTCGGCAACACTTCGCCTGAGGCATACGAGACCTTGCTCGAGGATTGTATCGAAGGCGACTCAACCCTCTATACGCGGCACGACTGGGTGGAGTTGGCGTGGTTGCTCATGGATCCTGTGATAAAAACCTGGGACAGAATCCAGCCGAACGATTTTCCCAATTACGAGGCTGGTAGCTGGGGACCGAAGGACGCGGATGAATTCATGCAGCGCGACGGGCGGCGCTGGCGGCGGCCGTTAAACAATACCAATCAGCTTGCCTGATTCTTCAACATGCCTCTGAATATGACTCATAGCAGTTTGCTGAAAAACTCTGTTTGCAGGCTGCTCAGAAAGATCCAGAGGCGAGGAGCCCGAAGAATAGGCGAGCAGAAGCGTACGTGCTCAGTATGTTGATGCGAGGCGAACGAGGGCAACGAGCCTATGAATCTTTTTGAGCACTCTGATACAGAATTGATTCTGGCCGGCGACATAGGCGGCACCAAGACTCACCTTGCGCTCTACTCGCATCACAACAACAATCTTAAGGCCGAATTGGAAAAAACATTTTCAAGTCAGGAGTATTCCGGCCTCGAGCCGATCCTGCAAGAGTTTCTCGCCAGCGCTAAAAATCCGATCGGCCGAGCGTCGTTCGGCATTGCCGGTCCGCTGGTTGACGGCAGAGTGAATCCGCCTAATCTGGACTGGATCGTGGATCCTTTATCGCTGGCGCAGACCTTGAAATTGCCTTCGGTTTCTCTGCTCAACGATCTGGAAGCGGCCGCGTACGGCATTTTTACGCTAGCGCCGGATGAATTTCTCGTGCTCAACGAAGGGGTCGTCAGACGGCCGGGCAATAAGGTTCTCATCGCCGCCGGTACCGGCTTGGGCGAAACGATAATTTTCGACGACGGCAAGAATTATTATCCCTTGGCTTCAGAGGGCGGGCACGCCGACTTTGCTGCCAGAAATGAAATGGAGATTGAACTGTTACGATACCTGATCGGTCGATTCGGCCGGGTAAGCTACGAACGGGTTGTCTCAGGTCCCGGCCTTGCGAACATCTACGATTTCCTTAAAGACAAGGCCGACGTTCCGGTGCCGGGTCCGTTCGCGGAAAAGACCGCCGCTGCGGAAGATCGCAGTCCTGTCATATCACGAGCGGCTCTGGCAGGAGAGCCGGAGATCGCTGTTAAGGCACTGGACGTGTTTGTTTCGTCTTACGGCGCAGAAGCCGGCAATCTCGCGCTCAAGGGCAAAGCCATCGGCGGCGTTTACGTAGGCGGCGGCATTGCACCCAAGATACTGAGTAAGTTGAGGAGCGGAACCTTCATGCAGGCCTTCAACGACAAGGGTCGTTATCGGGATCTGGTTTCCTCGATTCCGGTTTATGTCATCTTAAACGAAAAAGCCGCCCTGCGCGGCGCCGCTTACCATGCCACTTTCGACAGCAGGAGCTAAGGCATAGCATGGTTGAGCGCGAGGTCATTGTCTGCCGCGACATCGTCGAACTCAGCCGTCAAAGCGCCGAACGTTTCAGCCGGCTTGCACTTCAATCCGTGGAAGCGGCGGGACGCATGACGGTGGCGCTTTCCGGCGGCTCGACTCCCAAGCATTTTTATTCACTGCTCGCTTCGCCCGATTATAAGAATCGAATCCCATGGGGAAACGTTCAGGTATTCTGGGGCGATGAACGTTGCGTTTCGCCGGATCATCCCGAGAGCAATTTTCGCATGGCCCAAGAGGCGCTATTGTCGCAAATCGAAATTCCAGCGGAGAATATTCATCGGATACGGGGAGAGGGACAACCGCAAACGGCGGCAGCCGAGTATGAGGAAGAACTACAGAAATTCTTTGACCTAAAATCCGGCGCGCTGCCGCGCTTCGATTTGATCCTCCTCGGAATTGGCGAAGATGGCCACACGGCATCGCTCTTTCCCGGTAGCGACGCGCTCAATGAAACCAAGCATCTGGTTGTCGCTCCGTTTGTCGCAAAGCTCAACTCCCACCGCTTGAGCCTGAGCTTAGCGGTCTTTAATAACGCCGCCAACGTTTGGTTCCTGGTGACAGGTGGCAGCAAAGCTGACGCTGTAAAGAAAGTCTTCAGCGCATCTGCCGATCTTCCTGCGGCAAGAGTTCATCCGGTGAACGGAAATCTTATCTGGTACATCACTCAAGATGCGGCACCGGGGATGACAGCGCCCGGCAAGTAGCAAAGTCCCAGATCCCGCTTCTAAACCATACTCACGAGTCGCTCGTGCTTTTAAAATTACGGTGGTATTGCAGCCGAACGCATGTTATCGGTCGGCCTGATGGGCTGAGACAAACATCCAAGTCATGCGGGAGGATCTTATGAGTGGAAAGCTGTTGGTCGTCCTGACTTTTATCCTTTGCGCAGCGAGTCGGCCTCAAGCACAAACACTTGATGAAGTATACAAGAGGGCTTTGACAGAAGGTGGCACGCTCAATTTCTATGCGACCTTGGCGCAGGTGAACGCTGCTAGCATTCTTCCCGGCTTCGAGAAACGTT
The DNA here is from genome assembly GCA_025924215.1 of Candidatus Binatia bacterium. Lineage (GTDB taxonomy): Bacteria > Desulfobacterota > Binatia > UBA9968 > UBA9968 > WHTF01. Next base: position 7,797 of record JAICEJ010000050.1, on the reverse strand, counting down.
TTCCAGGTATCAAGGTCAATCACGTTGATGCAACGTCGGATCAGCTTGCCGCTCGGGTCATTGCTGAATCGCGCGGCGGCAAGGTTGTTGCGGACGTCTTTCAGACGCTTCTGGACGGCATGATTCGGGTCCAAAGCCAGGGCCTGTTCCTCGACAAACTGTATCCTGAGGCCGCTGAATATCCAGCGGAGCTCAAGGGAACAACCTGGGTGGCCACCGATCTGATTTACATTGTGGCGGCGTGGAATACGACGAAGATCAAGAAGCAGGACGAGCCGAAACAGTTTGACGATTTTGCCGATCCGCGTTGGAAGAACCAACTCATCGCCGAGCCTCGAGATTTCCAGTTATTGCTCGGTTTGGCGAAGCACAAATACAAAAGTGACGAGAAGGCGGTTGCCTTGCTCAAACGAATCGCCGATAACAACGTCCAGTTCCATAAGGGCCATTCGCAGCTCGCCGAGTTGCTCGTCGCGGGACAAGCCGCGGCTTGCGTTACCTGTTACTCGCATCATTACCCAAGCCGGAAAAGAAAGGGCGCGCCGGTGGATTACATGTTGACTGAAGGAACCGGCGACATCGACGCCACCGCGATCATGAAGAATGCCCCGCATCCAAATACGGCTTTGCTTTTTGCGCGTTGGACCGCCAGTGAAGAGGGTCAGAAGGTTTACGCCCAAGGCGGCCGCCTTCCGGCTCATCCAAAAGTCGAACCGGTAGAAAAAACCCGCCCGGCAAAGGTCTACCCGTTAGGCGAGCAAGATGTCAAAGACTATCCCAAATACGAGAAGATGTGGAAGGAGATCTTCGGGCTGCGGTAATGGACGAAGGGATTCCCAAACTACTGCCCCCCAAGAAAACGTACTCACGCCGGGAGTCATGCCCCAGAAAGTCGCATCAAGAAGGACTTCGACGAGCCGCTTCCGAAAGAGCTGCTGGCTTCGTTCGCATGGAAGTCGTAAAAGTGCGCCTGCTCTAGTTTAACAGAGCGGCTCGCAAATAAACCGATCGGAGATCTGGATGAAGCTCACCGGACTGATATCGCCCAATTTCAGCGAGGATACTCTAGAAGATGTTTATAAGGTTTTCCCGCCGGGGATACGCATCGAAGGGAGAACGTTAAAAGTCGGAAAATACATCGATGACGAGTTTCGCCGAGCCGAGCTGATGCTCGCCGATCTGGTGCGCGATTTGGCGCGCCATCCGCTCGACTTTCTCATGGTCACGGGCGAGTTGTTTCTATCCTACAAAGGGCCGGGCTCGGACCTGGACATTCTCGACCTGGTCAAGACCATCACTGCGGTTCCCGCTTCCACGGTGCTGACCGCAGTGGTACGCGGCTGCCACGCGCTTGAACTCAAGCGCATCGTCATGGCTTCGCCGTTTCCCGAGGATCAAGATGAGCGCCTGGTAAAATTTCTCGCCCACTACGACATCGAGGTCGTCGCATTTCGCGGCCTCGGCTGTCCCAATGCAGACGTGATCTGGGAGTTGCCGCCGGCGAGCGGGTACGAGTTGGCGGCGTCGCTGTTGAGCGAACATCCGAATGTCGACGGCATCTATATGCCATGTAACAAGTGGCGCATTGTTTCGGTCATCGAGCGTCTCGAACAGGATCATGGCAAGCCGGTGGTGAGCAACACCCAGGCGTGGGTTTGGGAGGCGCTGCGCCTAATGAATATCGCGAAGCCCTTACCGGGTTACGGGCGGCTGCTGAGCGAATTCAAGTGATCAAGCCGGGCGGCCTTTAGGAAGATCGAATGGAACCTCGGGTGGCATAGGGTCGTGCTCGATTACTGACGAATTCTTCTGTCCGATACGACCGCAGTTTACCATTGCCAATCCTGAACAGACAGGACTAAGCTTAGTCCATCATGACAAGTTAATATTCATCAGGCCAAGACACAGTTTCCCCACTCGTCGATCTAGCTGCGAGCGGAGAGGAAATCATCATTGCCAAGTCCGGACAACCGGTTGCCCCGGTTGGTTCCCTACCGGGCAAGGCGGCGCGCACGCCGGGAGCCATGTGAGGTAAAACTCGCATCAAAAAAACATGTGACGAGCCGCTGCCGAAAGAGCTGCTGGCTTCGTTCGCAGGGAAGTCTTAACAGTGCGGCTACTGCTCGACACCGATGTACTTCTTTGGTGGCTGTCGGATGACCGTAAATTGGCGAAAACGCGCGCGATATCATTGCCAACCCTGACAATGACGTGCTCGTGAGCTCGGCATCGGCTTGGGGGATATCGATCAAGGCAGCATTAGGGCTCTCGAGATGGAACTTGGATGATCTGGAAAGGGCGATGGTAAGAAACGGCTTTCGGCCGCTGCCGATCGGTTTGCGACATGGCTTAATGGCCGATCGTCTGCCGAACGTACATCGAGATCCGTTCGATCGCATGCTCGTGGCCCAAGCCAATGTCGAGGAACTACGACTCGTTTCTCACGACCGAGTCTTCGAGCGTTACGGTCTCGCCGCAGAAGGAGTGCCGCCGATCATCGTTTGATTTTCGCAACTAATCTGCGCACGCGTTTTTTAATGATAACTCTCTTCGGGCTCAGACCGCTTCAATAATTGACTAGAATCTGGACTCAAGTCTCTCCCAGTCAGCCGGGTGATGGCAGCCAATTTATTTCGGCGCTACATTGGATCCCATGCCTGGGAAATGCCCACAGTGCGGCTCGAGGTTTTATCTGGGCCGGACGACTATCCACAAAGATTCGATTGAGATCCAAAATATCCCTTGCACGATATGCCATGAGTGTGGATATGAACTGGTCGGTCAGCAAGCTCAGAAAAAGATCGACAAGCTTCTCGAACGCGCCGCCAAAGGAAAATTGAAGTCCCGCTTCGTTGTAATGTAAGGAGAAGTCGTAGAGATCTTATTTCGGACACTTTAGTGCGGCAAAATTGTCGCCAAAATCTTTACAGATCGCTGCAAGTGTCTCCTTGTCTTCTTTTATCAGCATCTCAGCAGCATTAAACAATGCCTCTTGTGCTTCAGCGGCGCCTAAGCCATGAGGCGCCAGCAAGGTGTAGCGAGTTGGAATATTATTAACAATCGCGGCTATTGTCCCTGCATTCGGCAAGTGTGTTAAATGCTGCAGTCTTTGAAACGTGATCAACCAGGCGTGACACTCAATGTCTTTTAGTTTTGGATGTTTCTTTATCTCTGGATCGTCTGCTTCAGCGAAGAGACGGAATGTTTGGTATACATCAGGCGCTTTGTTCCCAGCCGGTCTGATTCCCATCTCCTCCAATAGTCGATGCCTTCGTAACGCGAGCAGCACACTACTTGCCTCCAGAGCATTGGTATCGATAACAAAATCGGTGATAGCTTTTCGCGTATCGGAGATTTCACGCGATAAATTCCAGCCCTCGGTGTAAGCATCGACTATCACGACCAGACATTTCTTGGGGTGATCGCTTTCAGGTCCTAGATACAGCTCTCGCGCTACTTTGCGGAGGCTGTTGATGCCCAAGTTGTCTGAAGGGCCGCCGTCAAATAGATGGACGTACTGCTTCGGTTGCGTATAGTCACGAAGCGTAACGTTGTGAAAGGCTCCCGGAAAAGCGCCGGATGCCATCACAGCTCTCGATACCGCGTATTTATCGAGCCCGGATCCAATCTTGTTGAAAGCCTCGTCGGTGAAAAGAAACAATGCTCCGTTTTCGGTTAACGACGTGGCGTTTATAAGAATTTTCGGGGTGGTCCTGGGCATCTGCCCGAATGTCTTGTTGTCGAATAGATTGTCGTCGAAAACGTCAGCCATGATGTCGCTCCGGTCAAACCCGGTAAACCAGTAACGCCCTATGTTCCACGGTAGAAACCATCTCCAAAACCACTCGAGCTCGAAATTTTTCACCAATCGTTCCCGGACTTGTTGTGCATTCCAACGGCCACTCTTGTCGTCGCTGAAGAGGCCGTAGTAGGCGGCAGTCAGGGAACTGCCTGAGACGGAGGAAAGAGCAGTGGCTTGCTGCAGTATTCCTAAACTCTCGAGTTGGAGCAGCGCAGCGGCAGAAAAATTTGCCGCGCGACTTCCGCCACCGGACATGCCAATTCCTAGAAAGATGCCATTCTTTAAATCTGACGGTGAAATTTCTGTTGTGGCTCTGGTCGGAACGGGAGTGGTTAGCACAGGGCCTTCGTTCGCGTGTGTTCCATATTCGACAATGGCACACCCGGAAACAGATGCTATATGGAAAACCGCCAGCAGCATTATTAGTCCCATGTGGACTACTTGGGCCATAACCGACCTCCATTCTGGAATACGTTGCTCGGAGCTTGAGCGGTCTTGCAGACGCGGCGCTATAGTGACATTCAGGCAAAGTCTATGGGTTTGTTGGAGATACCGAACGCTAGGTTCGAATTTCGTATTGAGCCACGATCTATCCGTGCGGCATGAGCTGTTCAGGGACCTGATATAAAGCAGACTGCGGATAGCGGTCAAGAAAAAAATCGAGCGCGGGAGATGCAACAAGACAACGGCGAGAGTCTCACGTTAAAACTTTATTCCTAAACCCCGCTCATTTGCGCGCCGAGACGCTCAGGATCACTGTGGGCATGAAGCTTTAGAGTAGCTATCGGGAAAAAAAATGCACTGACCTGTTTTTGGCTGGTAAATCGAATACCCGTAGTTATTCGAAGTATCAAGGAGCTTGAGCCGTTCTAAAAAGCGGTCATAGTTCGCGAACGGTAAGAACCTCATGCCGTCATTGGGATCCTCTCCCGGTGTGTAAGGTGACCCGAAGTCATCATAATGACTGAGCACAATATGCTCAGGTCTTAACAGCCGAAGAAGAGTGTCCGGATAATCATCTACTTTGTCCCATCCAGGAACGCATAGGATCGCAACGTTGATTCGATGCTCATTGAGGAGACTTTGATGATTGCGCAGCGCTTCAGCGCCTGCGGCGCTATTTGCAGCCCCGTTGATAAAAATCCGCCAAACAACCCTCTCCTGATCATCCAAGAAGTCAATCAAGAAAACCAAGGTTTGTCCTTCCAAATATTGGCCCACCCGGGAAGGGATCGATGTCATGGGGCTAACTACATCACCAGCCATAAACGTATGACCGAAAAAATGCGGGGCATGGTCGCTGGGTAACGCAGTCACTCTAACTCTGCCTTTTATCATCGAGGGCTTTTGTTCGGCTATGACGAAATCCAGAGCGGAAGGTTTGAAACCCAGCAGAATGTTTCGCGCAGTTAGACTGCCGACATAGGTGATACTTCTCCCGGAGTTCTGGTTGATGTAATACGGAACATCGAGCAAATGGTCGTAGTGCGCGTGGGTCAAAAGAACAAACTTGGTGTCTTTGGGTAGCTCCGGAAGCACAGCCCTTATTCTTTCCGGATCATAGGCGAAGTTACTCGGAACAAACGGCAACATCAGAGAAGCAGTCACACGTACGAACGAAGGACGCGTGAAGAAAGGGTCCACGACCACGAGATCATCGCCACTGGAGAGAATCCAGGAAGATGTGCCGAGCCACTGAATATAGCGGTCCGTTCTTGTCGGTGACTGCTCAGCAGCCAAAACGGGCGAAGGAAGAGGCGAAACCGTAGCGGCGCAAGCGCTCAGGATCATCGCGTACGCCATTAGCCAAAGAGACAAGCGCTTCAATTTATTTTCGGTTGCGCATGCCGCGGGCGTAAGACTATTCAAAGTTGGAACGGTAAGCTGGGTAAATCATGAGCCTTGCCAGTACCGAGCTGTCTAATTCGAGTGGCGGCCAATAAATCCTAGAACGGTGCCATTGAAGAAATTGGGTCGTTCCCAGTAGATCGAATGGCCGCATTCCGCCGCGATAACGACCTCGTTGTCCGGAACGTGCCGCGCTATCATCCGGGTGATTGCAGGCGGCGTGAACATGTCGGCTGCGCCGGTCATCAGCAGCGTCGGCACTTTCAACGTCTGCAACTTCTCCGGCGTGACGACGTTGCAAAGCTTTTGGCGTGCGCCCCTACCGAGCTCGGACTTATGATTTAGCTCGATCCATTTGGCAACGCCCCCAGGATTTGCCGCGCGATAAGAAGGCCCGAGTTCGCGAAACCAGCGCGGCAACGCATCCCACTCTGGCAGCTTGATCCTAGCCGCGGCTTCGGCGATGTAACCGTTGGCGGCGGCCAGGTTGTTGCTCGACACAGTAAGGCTCAGGAGCCGTTCCGGATGAGACAAAGCATAATCCGCGGCGACACTGCCCCCGGCAGCCGAGCTCACCGCATGGAACCCTTTTAGGCCCAGGAATTCGATGAAGTTGTGCAGGTCTTCCGATCCTGTCCCTGGATTCTCGTCCGGCGCCGAATCGGAGTTATGATAGTTGCGGCGCGAATAAGCGATTACGCGATAGCCGGCGCTGGAGAATACCGGTTGCTGATACAACCAGATCAGCGCGCTCCCCGACGCCGGATGCAGGAACACGACCGGCTCTCCGGCGCCGCCCGTGTCCCAATAGCCCAGATGGGTGCCGGGAAGCTCTGCTATTCCGTCCTTTGCCGGAGCTTGTTCCGGTATCGGCACGGGAACCATCGGGTCGTCCAACTCAGTGGACGGAACGCTCTCGTTCATCATATTTATATTCTATAACATTGGCTGTAAGCGAGGGTCAAAATTTGATTTCCAGCGGATTACACTCTCAACTTTGTAGAACAGTAATCCCCACTGGTTTGATGATCAAGGAGGTACTTATCTAATGACCCGTTTGAGTTCGGTTGTTCCTGTATAAAGTCCTCCCATTTCCGCTCGACTTCATATATAGGACATGGGATCGATATCTTTGATGTTAAGGAGCTACCTGATCGGTTGATCAGCAATCAATCGGTCATGAGTCAGAATAAAAAATAAAACTTGAGCTCCATGGCTGCGGGCGCTAAGCTTCCCTGGCCTCTACTGAAGTGCTGTCTATCCGCAAAGGAGAAGTTATGAATCCTATGTTCATTGTCGCAATTCCCATTGTTTTAGTGATTATTGGCATGGTGCTCAATAGCACCGGGCTTTCATTCGATCAGCCGCCAACCTCATCGGAACAAGATCCTGCAAAGAGAAGCGCCGCCGATGCAGATGCTTACCGCCGTTTCTTCGATGTACAGAGAAAGCAAGCTGTCAGAAGGCAGGCAAGGGTCGGTCAGTATGCCTGGCTGTTAATGGCCGCGATTATCGGTTCCTTCATCTGGCTGTACATGTATACGGTAGATAAAACCAGCCTAGCCACACAGATCGCCACGGTTCAAACCTTACCGACCGAAGAGGGGAAAGAGACGGTTCTCTCAATCACTTTGAAGGACGGGAGCAACGTCAAATATCTGATCAAAGCACCGACAGCCGAAATGTTGTCCAGCAAGAAAGACGGACCTTCGAAAGAGAAAGTCTCATCCTACGAAATGTCGCAACTGCGCTCCGCTTTTAACGTTGGCGAGAGCCCGTTATCACCGGGCATCGCAGTGAAGGTTGCCGACTGATAATCAACAAGGCCACTGCACAGCAGACCCGCTGTACGACATCGACCAACTTGGAGCGCCGCATACAGAGAGTCGAGCTTGAGGGTTCACCTTCATGTCGAACTCACTGCAGACTGTCCTCATCGCCTGGCAGCTTACGGCGATGAGGCCAGTTTACGAGAGTGAGCGGCGCTTAGCCTCGGTATGTTTCCACGCGGAGAGGTAGGCATTGGAGTACTGCTTGTCTTACTGGAGATTTTCCATCAGACGGGTTCTTTGGATGGTCCAGGTATCAGAGAACGCATTGCACTAGGGGGCTCAGTCTAGCGCTGAATCTCTGTCTAACCGGGCTTG
>JAICEJ010000049.1 GCA_025924215.1 Candidatus Binatia bacterium | reverse complement strand
TAACCGATTGCCCTCCATCCTTACCCTCCGTCAAGCACCTCTCACTTTAGAGGAGCGTCTATGATCAAGAAAATTGAATTGGATTTTCACGGTCGACCTTTGTCCATCGAGGTCGGTCGCGTGGCAAAGCAGGCCGATGGTGCGGCCTTGGTTCGCTACGGCGAAACTGTGGTTTTGGCTACTGCTGTAGCTGCCAAAGATTTCAAACTGGACACGGATTTCTTTCCCCTGACGGTCGATTACCAGGAGAAAACGTTTGCCGCCGGAAAAATTCCCGGCGGGTTTTTTAAACGCGAGGGGCGACCGTCGGAAAAGGAGATCCTTACGTGTCGTTTGATTGATCGATCGATTCGTCCGCTGTTTGCGGAAGGACTCCGTTGCGAGACCCAGATCATTGCCACAGTCCTTTCTGCCGACCGCGAAAACGATCCCGACGTTGTCGCCATGCTTGGAGCGTCGATTGCCCTAGAAGTTTCGGACATTCCTTTCAACGGTCCGTTGGCAGGTGTCCGAATCGGCAGGATCAATGGCCAACTAGTTATGAATCCTACGCAGAGTCAGCTTTCAGACAGCGATATGGATATCTTTCTCTCAGGGAGTCGCGCGGCTATCGTCATGGTTGAAGGTGGCGCGCAGGTAATCCCCGAGGATGAGATTCTAGAAGCGCTGTTTGCCGGGCACGAGGCGATTCAACCGTTGTTGGAGATGCAGCAGGAAATTCGGCGCGCCGTCGGCAAGGCCAAACGTCAAGTGCCCCTGGCGCAGCTCGATAAGGCCGCGGCCCAACGGGTTGAAGGTTTGGCTCTGTCAAAACTAAAGCAAGCGCTCGAGGTCCCAGAAAAGTTGGAGCGCTACAAGCGCATCGCGGAAGTGAAAGGCGAGGTAGTACCGCTAGCATTGGCAGAGCATCCGGACAAGGCTAAGGATATCAAAGGCGCCTTTGAGGAGCTTAAAAGAAATTGTTTTCGAAACTTGGTGATAGAGAAGGAGCGGCGCATCGATGGCCGTGGATTAAAAGATATTCGGCCGATCAGTTGCGAGGTCGAGATTTTGCCGCGTACCCACGGGTCCGCCCTGTTTACGCGCGGCGAGACTCAGGCATTGGTGGTGACCACACTCGGCACCGCTTCCGATGAGCAGAGGGTCGACGCTTTGATTGGCGAGCACTTCAAAAAATTTATGCTGCATTACAATTTCCCGCCGTTCAGCGTCGGTGAGGTCAAGTTCTTGCGCGGCCCGGGCCGGCGCGAGATCGGTCATGGCAATCTTGCCGAACGTGCTTTGCTGCCGGTTTTACCGCCGGAGGAGAGCTTTCCTTACACCTTACGAATCGTATCGGAAATACTGGAATCGAATGGGTCAACATCGATGGCGACGGTATGCGGAGGATCGCTTTCCTTGATGGATGCCGGTGTTCCGGTCTCCGCTCCAGTCGCTGGCATCGCCATGGGCTTAATTAAAGAAGGCGAGCATGTGCGCATCCTCTCGGACATTCTCGGCGATGAGGATCACCTGGGCGACATGGATTTCAAAGTTGCAGGAACCGCTGAGGGGGTGACTTCGCTACAGATGGACATCAAAATCAGCGGTGTCGATCGTAACACCATGCGCCAGGCCCTTTATCAAGCCAAAGAAGGACGCATGCACATTCTTGGCGAGATGGCCAAGACTCTCCCGGTGCCGCGCACGAACGTTTCGGGCCATGCGCCTCGAATCATCACGATCAGAGTGAAACCCGAGAAGATCCGTGAAATCATTGGCCCCGGCGGCAAAGTTATCCGGGGGATCATCGAAGCAACCGGTGTCAAAATGGATGTTGAAGATGATGGCACCGTAACTATCGCTTCGAGCGATGAAGCCGCTGCACAAAAAGCTATACAAATGGTCCAGAATATCGCAGCCGAAGCGGAAGTTGGGAAGATCTACAAAGGGACTGTGCGGAAGATCGTCGATTTCGGTGCCTTTGTCGAGATTTTCCCCGGCACGGATGGCCTAATTCATATTTCGCAACTTGCTCCTGAACGTGTGCGTCGTGTTGCGGACGTACTTAAAGAGGGCGATGAGGTCATGGTCAAAGTCCTTGAAGTTGATCGCCAGGGTAAGATCAGGCTCAGTCGGAAAGAGGCTCTTCAAGAAAGCGGCGGGGGACAAACAAACCTTGGCGGCGGCTCAGATGGCCCTCCTGAAGAATAACCCTGCAGGTTTGTACTTTTATTATGTTTGCTAAAAGTGTTTTGGATAATGGTATTCGAGTTGTCTCTCAAGAGATGACCGATCACCGTTCGGTGAGTTTGGGGATCTGGGTTGAGAATGGCTCCCGTCATGAGTTGCCGGATGAGAACGGCATATCCCATTTCATCGAACATCTGCTTTTCAAGGGGACGACGACACGCACGGCGGCGCAGATCGCCGAAGAGATGGATGCCGTGGGCGGCCTGCTGAACGCCTTTACGTCGAAGGAACACACCTGTTACTACGCCAAGGTGCTTGACGAAGATCTGCCGCTGGCGAGCGATCTGCTGACCGATATTTTTCTCAATTCAAGTTTTGACGGTGAAGAAATCGAGCGTGAAAGATCGGTTATTCTACAAGAGATTTCCCAGGCTGAAGACACTCCGGATGACTATGTGCACGATCTGTTTAGTTTGGATTTCTTCCAGAATCACCCACTAGGCCGCCCGATTGCCGGTCATGTTGGAACTGTCTCGAAGTTTGGTCGCGAACACTTCGTCAATTTCTTTCACGAACGATACCATCCGAGCAGAGTCGTTGTCGCAGCCGCCGGCCACTTCCAACACGATAAGCTGGTGAGCGAGTTGAATGCGCGTCTTGGGAGCGCAAAACAGTCTGTTTCACCGCTTCCAAGTCGAGTCAATGCCGAGCTCTTACCGCAGACCAAAAGCGGCGTTTTTACCCATGCTAAGCCCTTAGAACAGGTTCATCTATGTTTAGGCATGCCGGGCATTCACCAGACCCATCCGCAGCGACATGCGGGCTATATCCTGAACACTATACTCGGCGGCGGCATGAGTTCTCGGTTGTTTCAGGAGATTCGTGAGAAGCGCGGCAAGGCCTATTCGGTTTACTCTTTCATGTCGACCTACAGCGATACGGGTTATCTCGGCATCTATGCCGGCACCAGTTTAGAAGCGGTTGAGGAAGTCATCGATCTCGTGTTGAGGGAGTTAAAATGTTTGGCAGCCGGAGAGATTAAAGAAGACGAGGTTCGCCGCACCCGAGGGCAACTGGTGGGAAATATCATGCTGGGCTTGGAATCCACGGACTCCTGGATGAGTCATATCGCTCGCAATGAGCTTTACTTCGGCAAATCGATCACCACAGATGAGATCTGTCAACGTATTCGTTCTGTCACCCGTGATGAAATCATCGAATTGGCGCGCGCCTTGTTTCGGCCCGAGACAATGGCAGTTTCCCTGCTGGGTGATTTCAAGGAAGATTTCAAAATCAAAAACTTCGGTCTCGGCCAGTAGTCACTCCTCGATCGGAGTTCGGGCGCCGTGGAAGAGATTCAGATAGCGATCAAGCGAGTGCGTCCCGGCGGTGCGCCGGCTTCACTGCCCGCTTATATGACAGAAGGGGCGGCCGGCATGGATCTATGCGCCGACCTTTCTCAGGATATCCAACTGGGACCTCTTCAGCGAACGCTGATTCCGACCGGAATTGCCATCGCGCTGCCTTTCGGATACGAAGCGCAAATTCGCCCGCGTAGCGGGCTTGCTTTGAAAGAAGGGCTGACTCTAATCAACAGCCCCGGAACGATCGATGCGGACTACCGGGGTGAAATCCAACTCATCGTCATCAATTTGGGTTCGGATTCAATCATCATTCGGCCGGGACAAAGGATCGCACAGATGATAGTTCAACGGGTTGTGCGCGCGCTGTGGCAAGAAGTTGGCGAATTGCCTCGTTCCGACCGGCAGGCGGGAGGCTTTGGCCATACCGATGAGATCCGAAAACGTTGAACCCCCGGCGCATTTCACCCCATTCACCATCAGCCGATAATCAAAATACAGGCTTACTGCGAACATGATCCCACGTTATACAGGACCGGAAATGGGTCGCATCTGGTCCGAGGAGAATAGTTTTCAGAAATGGCTCGACATCGAAATTCTGGCGGCTGAGGCCTTGGCACAAATGGGCAAAGTCCCAAAAGCAGCTATCAGCCGGATCAGGAAAAACGCGCGCTTCGACGTCGGGCGTATTCGCGAGATCGAGCGCGAGGTAAAGCACGAAGTCATTGCATTCTTGAGCTCTGTGGCCGAATCCACCGGCGATGATGCGCGCTTTCTTCATCTCGGTATGACCTCATCCGATGTGATGGATACGGCTCTAGCGATTCAACTCAGAGAAGCCGCGGTGATTTTAGTCGAAGATGTGCAGAGCTTGATGAAGGTCCTGCGCCGCCAGGCCTATAAGTATAAATCGACGGTGATGATCGGCCGCACCCATGGCGTGCATGCGGAGCCGATCACGTTCGGCTTAAAGTTTGCGCTTTGGTATGAAGAGATGGCTAGGAATCTTGTTCGACTGATGAAAGCCGTGGAAGATATTAGCGTCGGTCAGATTTCGGGGGCCGTCGGTACCTTCGCCCAGATCTCTCCCAAAGTTGAAGCTTATGTTTGTAAGAAGAGCGGACTTAAACCGGCATTGGTATCCAATCAGATCATCCAGCGCGACCGCCATGCGTACTTTTTTGCCACATTGGCAGTGATCGGCAGTTCGCTAGAGAAGTTTGCTGTTGAAATTCGTCACCTGCAGCGGACTGAGGTGCAGGAGGCCGAAGAACCCTTTACGGCAGGGCAGAAGGGCTCATCGGCCATGCCGCACAAACGCAACCCGATTTTGTCCGAGAACGTAACAGGATTGGCGCGGCTGATGCGTTCTTATGCATTGGCGGCGTTGGAAAATGTGGCGCTCTGGCATGAGCGAGATATCAGCCACTCTTCGGTGGAACGAGTGATTGCGCCGGATGCAACGATCGCGCTCGATTTTATGTTGCGGCGCATGACCTATGTGCTGGGAGAGTTATGTGTCTACCCCGAGAACATGAAACGCAACCTGGAAAAAAGCGGTGGAGCGGTTTTTTCCGAGGCGGTGCTTCTCGCGCTGGTCGACAAAGGCCTCTCTCGAGATGCGGCTTACCGCATGGTTCAACGCCATGCCTTGAAAATCGCTAGAGATGGTGGTGAGCTAAAGGACGAGTTGCTAAAAGACCGGGAGATCACGAGTTATCTGTCGGCGCGCGAGGTGGAAGCGGTGTGGGGTTTAAAGCATCATCTTGCCAATGTAGACTTCATCTTTCGCAGGGTATTCCGTTAAATTTATAGCCGGAGAAGACCGGCCGAAGGTGCTAATGCGGGTCAAAATATTCGTGTCACTAAAGAACGGTGTGCTCGATCCTCAAGGTAAAGCTGTTGAGCAGTCGCTGCATACGTTGGGCTACAAAGAGGTTCAGGATGTTAGAGTCGGGAAATTTGTCGAGCTCAATTTACAGGCTAGTTCGCGAGAAGTGGCGGAAGGTCGCATCCGTGAGATGTGTGACAAGCTGCTGGCAAATCCGGTCATAGAAAATTTTCATTATGAAATATCTGAAGGCTAGTTCGTGCGGCCATCGGCATGGTTCGGGTCGTCAAAGTTAAATAGGGGAGCTATCGCGTGCGTTGGGGTGTAGTTGTTTTTTCCAGGCTCGTGCGACGATCAGGATGTTTTCGATAGTCTCAAAGTTAGAAATAGGGGAGCGATAGCGTGCGTTGGGGTGTAATTGTTTTTCCAGGCTCGTGCGATGACCAGGATGTTTTCGATAGTCTCAAACGAGAGATGGGTCAGAAGGTCAAGTTTCTTTGGCACAAGGATGAGCTTGCCGGACATTTCGATTGTCTGGTGCTCCCGGGAGGCTTTTCCTATGGAGATTATCTCCGCTGCGGCGCGATGGCGCGTTTTTCACCGATCATGCGCGGCGTTGAGAAATTCGCCCAAGAAGGCGGCCTCGTGCTCGGCATTTGCAACGGTTTTCAAATCCTCTGTGAAGCGGGACTGCTCCCCGGAGCGCTGGTGCGCAATGCCGGCTTGAAGTTCGTTTGTCAGCAAACCTGGCTGCGGGTGGAAGAAACCGACGCGCCGTTTACTTCTCAGCTCAAAAAAGGGCAGCTGCTAAAAATCCCGGTCAAGCACGGCGAAGGACGTTATCACGCCGATGAACTGACTTTAGAGCGATTACACCGCAATCGCCAGGTTCTCCTACGCTACGTTAATGCCAAAGGAAAAACTTCGCCGGCTGCCAACCCCAATGGCTCGGTGGATGACATCGCCGGCGTCTGCAATGAAAGGCGCAACGTCTTCGGGTTGATGCCCCATCCGGAAGATGCCTGCAACAAGCTCCTCGGCAGCGATGACGGACTGAAGATTTTCTCCTCGATTGCGGCCGCCTGCGATTCAAAGAGCGCGGCGCATGGTTGATCACAGCGTTTCTAAGCAGCCACAGGTTACTGCTGAGCTGGTTGTGAGCCATGGAATCACGCCGGATGAGTACCAGAAGATTATTCAGATTCTCGGACGAGAACCCAACTATACCGAACTCGGCGTGTTCTCGGTTATGTGGTCGGAGCACTGTAGCTACAAGAGCTCGCGCCAATACTTAAAGAGCCTGCCCACCGAAGGGCCGCAGGTTCTGCAGGGTCCCGGTGAAAACGCCGGGGTGGTCGATATCGGCGATGGTTTGGCAGTGGCATTCAAGATGGAAAGCCACAACCATCCATCTTTTATCGAACCCTATCAGGGGGCGGCTACCGGGGTCGGTGGTATTTTGCGGGACATTTTTACCATGGGCGCCCGGCCCATCGCCTCATTGAATTCGTTGCGGTTTGGCCGCATCGATCATCCGCGCACGCGGTATCTAGTTTCCGGCGTGGTCGCGGGCATCGGCGGCTACGGCAACTGCATCGGCGTGCCCACCGTAGGCGGCGAGGTATACTTCGACGAATGCTATGACGCCAACATTGTGGTCAACGCGTTCACGTTAGGAATCGCCAAGAAGAAGCGCATTCACACGGGGGTGGCGAAAGGTTTTGGCAACCCGGTGATGTATGTCGGATCCAAGACGGGCCGCGACGGCATTCACGGCGCGACCATGGCCTCTGAATCGTTCTCTGAGGAAAAAGAGCAGCGGCGACCCACGGTACAAGTCGGCGATCCATTCACTGAAAAGCTTCTTTTGGAAGCGTGTTTGGAGTTGATGGAGCACGATTACCTGATCGGTATTCAAGATATGGGCGCCGCTGGATTGACCAGTTCATCGACGGAAATGGCCGGGCGCGGCGGTGCCGGGGTTGAGCTCGATCTATCGGCGGTGCCTTTGCGTGAAGAGGGGATGACGCCTTACGAGATTTTACTGTCCGAGTCTCAGGAACGCATGCTTCTAGTGGCCAAAGCGGGCATGGAAGCGGAGATCAAGCGAATTTTTGATAAATGGGATCTTGAGGCGGTGGTCGTCGGCCAGGTGACCAACGACAACCAATTTCGAGCTCTGTTCAATGGCGTCGAAGTCGCGCGCATCCCAATCAGCGCTTTAACCAAAGAGGCGCCGGTTTATCATCGGCCCGCTGAGCGGCCCAAAAGTCAAGACGACCTCGAGCAATTGGATTTGTCGGCAATCGCAGAGCCGAGAGATCTCGGCGCGACGTTGAAGCTGATGCTGGCTGCGCCCAATATTGCTTCTAAGGAATGGGTTTATCGTCAATACGATTGCTACGTGCGCAGCAACACCGTTGTGGCGCCAGGCGCCGACGCGGCGGTGGTTCGCATCAAAGGAACAGATAAAGGGCTCGCGCTGACAGTCGACGGTAACAGCCGTTATTGTTTTCTCGATCCCTACGTTGGCGGCGCTCTAGCCGTGGCGGAGGCGGCGCGCAACCTGGCCTGTGTTGGCGCCCGACCGGTCGGGCTCACCGATTGTCTGAACTTTGGCAGTCCCGAGAATTCAGCGGTCATGTGGCAGTTTGCGCGTGTTATTCAAGGCATGCGCGACGCTTGTGTTGCGCTCAAAGTGCCGGTTGTGAGCGGTAATGTAAGTTTCTATAATGAAACGGACGGGATTCCCATTTATCCAACGCCAACCATCGGGATGGTTGGTCTTCTGCCAAAGGTTAACCGAGTCATAACCCCCTGGTTCAAAGCTGCTGGTGATATCGTGGTGCTGCTAGGTCGTACGCGTGAAGAACTCGGTGGTAGTGAATACCTCAAGGTTATTCATAATACCGTCAAGGGTACACCGCCTTGGATCGATCTTAAGCTGGAGCAGGCTATCCAGAACTGTTGTATCGAAGCTATTGAAAGCGGCATCCTCCGTTCGGCGCATGACATATCCGACGGTGGCTTGGCTGTAGCATTGGCCGAGTGCTGTATCGGCGGTCCGGATAAAGCCTTGGGAGTTAGAGCCGAGATGCGTGAAATGATCCGTGGCGACGCTTTACTGTTTAGCGAATCTCAGTCGCGGATTCTGGTATCGATGCAGGAGAAGGATTTAGGCCAGCTGCAAGAAATTGCCTCCCGGCACGCGGTGCCGCTCCAGGTGATTGGCGCAGTCGGCGGTTCGCGTTTTTCCATTCAACCGATTTTGCAATTGCCCGTGGATGAGCTGCAGGTGATTTGGTCGTCAGCGCTGGCCGATCGTCTGAAGTAAGCGACTCAGCGACTGCAGCTGTCGAACTGTTACAAGCCTGGAATTTCGCGGTTCGAGGATTGATGGATAAATTTCACGACGAATGTGCGGTGATGGGCGTCTACGGCCATCCGGAAGCGGCCAACATGGTCTATCTCGGTCTTTATGCGCTGCAACACCGTGGTCAGGAGTCGTGCGGTATCGTGTCTTCAGATGGTAAGGCGCTCATTTCACACAGGCAAATGGGTCTGGTCGCCGATGTCTTCAAGGAAGATGTCATCAAACGCTTGGAAGGCCAAAGCGCCATAGGTCACAATCGCTACTCCACTCAAGGCCAAAGTCATCTTAAAAACGCGCAGCCCTTTGTCGTTGAGTATTCGCAGGGCCCCATCGCCATCGCGCACAACGGCAACTTGGTTAATGGCGCGATCTTGCGCGAGGAGCTCGAACGCTCAGGCTCGATATTCCAGTCGACTTCCGACACCGAAGTGATCATTCATTTGATCGCCACCTCCAAAGAGATTTCGCTCATGGGACGGATCGTTGAAGCGCTCAGCCGCGTGCGGGGCGCCTATTCGTTGCTCTTCATTACGCCGGAGCGGATGATTGCCGCCCGGGATCCGTATGGCTTCCGACCACTGGTTCTAGGAAAATTTCGCGAGGGACCGAATAGTGGATCCCACGTCGTCGCCTCGGAAACGTGTGCGCTAGATTTAATCGAGGCGGACTATGTGCGCGAGGTCGAACCCGGGGAGATCATTACTTTCGGTCCGAACGGGATGGAATCGCTAAAGCCGTTTCCGCCGGTGCCCCACGCCAAATGCATTTTCGAGTACATTTACTTCGCACGGCCGGACAGCTCGCTGTACGGTCACAACGTTTACAATGTGCGGAAATCCATGGGTCGCCAACTGGCGAAGGAGAGCGCTGTCAACGCGGATCTGGTAACACCGGTGCCCGACTCCGGGGTGCCTGCCGCCATCGGCTACGCCGAAGAATCGAAGATTCCGCTCGAGTTCGGCTTGATTCGCAACCATTATGTCGGCCGCACGTTCATCGAGCCGCAGCAAACCATTCGTCATTTCGGGGTTAAGATAAAACTCAACGCTCAGCGGGAAGTTCTCAACGGCAAGCGCGTCATTGTAGTTGATGATTCCATCGTGCGCGGCACGACAAGCCGGAAGATCATTCGCATGCTGCGCGATGCCGGCGCAAAAGAAGTTCACATGCGCATCAGTTCGCCGGCCACCACGGGTCCGTGTTACTACGGCATCGACACACCGACCCGTACCGAACTGATTGCATCATCCAATTCGTTGGAAGAGATCCGCCGCTTTATCGAAGCCGACACTCTCGCCTATCTCAGCAATGAGGGCATGTATGATTACTTCGACGGAAACCGGCAGGGTTTCTGCGACGCCTGTTTCAGCGGTAACTACCCCGTTCATTTCGAAGACGAAGGGCACACACGCCAACTTCACCTGTTCGATGCGCTGCAGCATCGGTCATAACGATAAGCCTGGTTCCGCGCATCCCGAGTCGCCTTCGCCAATCCCCTAGTCGCCTTGATAATTGACCGCGCTGAGGGAATTTCGTGAAGCCTGTTAGATGATCGTGATGCTGTGCTATTCCAGATAACAAAGAAGGCCTGGCTGTAGATGGCAGCGGGAAGAGGATGATCAGGTTGCCCCGAAAACAGACAACAGTAAGCCTCGGCCACCAAGCGTTAGCCGAAACCACTAAGCCACAGCATTCGATCAGTGATCAAGACCGATGATAAGATCACCGATCTTAATCACTGCGAACTATTTTCTTGCGAAATAAGGAGGGACTGTTTACTTGAGGTGTTTGCTGACCAGCTTGGTCATCTCAAACATCGTGACTTGCTTCTTACCACCGAAAACAACTTTAAGATTGTCGTCGGCGTTGATATTGGTTTTTTTCTTTTTGTCTTGGAGCCCATTCTTCTTAATATAGGCCCAAAGCTTTTTGGTTACCTCGGTGCGAGGGATAGCTTTTGTCCCGACCACCGTGCTCAATGCTGCATCCGGTTGTACGGGTTTCATAAACGCTGCATTAGGTTTGCGGGTCTTTTTCTTTGCTGTCGCCATTTCTCCTCCTTCAAGGGGCTCACGTATTAGGGTGCTTATACCAGAGGCCCGCGATTTTTGCTACTTATTTTTTACAATTTCCCTCGTAGAATTTGCGTTTCGCCCCGATCTAAGCAGGGCTCGCCGTCGCTGTAACGGATCGACACCTTGTAGTCAGACTTGGCGCGCTCGACTGACACATAGCCTTGGCGCACGTCTTCCAGCACTTGTTCGGCTGCGCGATCCAAGGGATTTCCGAGGCCGCCGCCGCCGGGACGCTCGACCCGCAAGAGGTCCCCCTTGTTGAGCCTCTGATCGCCAAAGCGTGATGGCAGGCGCGTTTCTTTATCGGTATCGGGATTGACGATGCAGGAGCCGCAGGCGCCGGACAATCCGTTGTCGCTGCCGAAGGGCGCTATGGCATGTTTGTCGGTGCGCATGGAAAAGCGAACCTCGTCGGTGAGGATCCGGTAGTCGCGCGCAAAGCCCAAACCGCCGCGCCATCGGCCGGCGCCGCCTGAGTCCGGTATCATCTCAAATCGCTCGACGCGGGTGGGAAACTCAGATTCGATGATTTCGACAGGCGCGGTCTTGCAGTTGCTCAGGTGAAATGCGGTTGCGGATACGCCGTCTTTGCTCCAGCGCGCTCCGGTGCCGCCGCTGAAGATCTCGTAGTGTACGTAGGACCGCTGGGTCTGAGCATCGCGCCCGCCTAGCACCAGCGCGGCGCTTCCCGATCCGCCCGAAATCCGCTTCTCGGGAACGAACGCCGCCAGCGCCCTAAGGACCGCTTCGGCCACGGTCAACGCAGTCGGCATGTAGGTGTTCACCGATGCGGGGAAGTAGGGATCGACGACACTGCCGGCGCGAAATGTTGTCTCCACGACTCGCGTGAGACCCTGATTGATCGGCAAAAAACGGTCAACCAGCGCCACCAGACAGTAGACACAGGCGGCGCGCACAAGCGGCGGGCGTATATTGGCGGGGCCCTGAGTTTGATCGCTGCTGCCGCTGAAATCGAAGTGAATCCTATCGCCGGTCTTTTTTACTTTCACCTGAATGCGGATCGGCCGGGTTAAATCGATGCCGTCGTGATCGACAAAGCTTTCGCCTTGGGATTCGCCGTCGGGCCAGGTTTCGATCGCCTGGCGAACACGCTTTTCGGTGTTCGATGAAAGCACGGCCGTGCAGTCCAGTATGGTTTGTTTGCCATAACGCTCCATGAGCTCGGCGATTCTGCGCTCACCCAGGCGGGCCGCTCCCACTTGGCCGCGCAAATCGCCAATGACCACCCCGGGAGTACGGCTGTTGGCGGCGATCATGGCCTCGATCTCTTGGATCGGTCGCAGCCGCGACACCAACTTTATCGGCGGCAGATGAAGCCCCTCTTGATAGATTTCACGCGCACTGCCGGAACCGCTCCCTGGCACCGTCCCGCCGATGTCGCTCTTATGCGCCATATTTGCGGTAAAGCCGACCCATTCTCCCTTATAAAAAATCGGTGTGAACACGCCCATATCCGGGGCATGCGGGCTACCACCGAGATAGGGGTGATTGGTGATGTAGGCGTCCCCCTTCTGAATCTCAGCGGGCGCGTAGGTCTTTAATATTGCTTCGGCGCAAGCTGGAAAGGCGCCCATGTGAAGCGGCAGCACGACATGTTGCGCGACCACTTCGCCCTGGCGATTTAAGATCGCGCAACTGGCGTCTTGCGACTCGCGAATGATGGTGGAATAACCGGTCCGAAACAGCGAATTCTGCATCTCCTGGACGATGCCTGCAAGCCGCGCCTGGATGACTTGGAGAGTGATCGGATCGACCATGAGTATCAGTTAGCCGCCGGTGCGATTAGAGCCGGACCGTCTCGAACGATTTTGACGTTTGCAATTTGCGGCGTTACGTTCCAGCGGTTCCAACAGTTCAAACGTCCAGCTGTCGGTGAAACATTGGCACAGCTACCGCGATCTTCGTAGCGCGCGGGTTTCGGGTTCATTGAGGATGAAGTCGCTGTCTTTTTCATCAACGGCTACTCGGTAAACTTCTCGCGCCTTGTCTCGGGTCACATAACCGTTGCGCACATCGCCGAGAACTCGTTGAGGATTTCTTTGCAACGGATCGCCGAGTCCGCCGCCGCCGGGCGTTTCCAGGCTAAAAATATCGCCCGGATGGAGTACGTAGTCCGAGAAGCGCGACGGGATCGCCCGCTCGTCTGGCTTGCCTGGATTTAACGTGCAATGACCGGTCTTGCCATTGGCGCCGCCGTCAATGCCTTTAGGGGCGACCGTGTGTTTGGTCGATCGCAGCGAGAAACGCGCGTCATTGTCCAAGACTTCGTATTCTCGGACAAACCCCAAGCCACCGCGAAATGTTCCCGGCCCGCCCGAATCGGGGATCAGCTCGAATCTTCGCAAACGTGTAGAGAACTCGGACTCGATGATTTCAATCGGCGCGATCTTGGCGTTGGATTGATTGACATTGGTGCCGGAGACGCCGTCTTTGCCGCTGCGACCGCCAGAGCCGCCGCCGAAGATTTCATACTGCACGTAACCTTTGCCGGTTTTATTACTGCGTCCGCCGATAATGATGGACCGGCTGCTGCAGCCGTCCCCCACCTTTTTATGGGGAGTGATCTGGCTGGAAGCTTCCAGTAATGATTCCACCAACGCATGGACGGTCGGGTTATACGTGTTTACCGGCGCGGGAAAGCGCGGATTGACGACGCTGCCTTCGCGAACTTTGATGTTGATGACCTTTGCCAATCCATAGTTGATGGCCAGCGCTGGATCCACCAGACAGGTGAGAAGATAACAGCAGGCCGCGCGCACAATGGTCGGACGAATATTCGCCGGACCTCTGGTTTGGTCGGCGCAACCGGTAAAGTCGAAGAGCAGGTCCTGGCCTTTCTTTTCCATGCGCACATGCAGGCGCACGGGCGTATCGAGATCGATCCCGTCGCTGTCGACGAATCGCTCGCCCTCGCCGGTGCCATCGGGCCAGGAGGCGATTTCTGCGCGCACCTTGGCTTCAGTCAATGCAAATAGTTGCTCGAAGGAGCTTAGGATCGTTTCTTTGCCGTAGCGCTCCATCATCTCATGGAAGCGATTTTCGCCAAGCCGCGCGGCGCCGACTTGGCCGCGCAGGTCTCCAACCACCAGCTCCGGAGTGCGGCTGTTGGCGCCGAGAACGGCTTCGATGTCTTTACTGGTTTGATATCTGTGAACGAACTTGATCGGCGGAACGTGAAGACCTTCTTGATAGATCTCTCGAGCCTGGCTCCAGCAGCTTCCCGGCACCGGACCGCCAATATCGCTTTTATGCGCGAGATTTGCCGCGAAACCGACCCACTCGTCATGAAAGAAAATCGGCGACAGCACTGCCATGTCGGGAGCGTGAGGGCTACCGCCGAGATATGGGTGATTGGTGATGAAGGCATCACCTTGGTGAATTTCCTCAGCGCTGTAATTTTTTAAAATGCCTGCGGCGCAGGCGGGAAATGCGCCCATGTGCAGCGGCAATACCACATGCTGGGCGACGACTTCGCCCTGGCGATTCAAGATCGCGCAGCTGGCGTCTTGAGATTCGCGGATGATCGTTGAATAGCCTGTGCGAAAGAGTGAATTTTGCATCTCCTGGACGATGCCGGCCAAACGTGCCTGAATCACTTGCAGGGTTACTGGATCAACATTCATAGATTTCAAACTCATTGCTAGTAGATCCGACTGGAACGATTGGACCCACTGAAACTGATGGAATTAGCACTTCCAAATCGTTCAAGTGGTTCCGGTCGTCGGAGCCTTATTACTGCTTGTTTCTCATGATTAGGTTTCGGTAATCGTCGACCGTGACTTCCTGCTCCGGGTGAATGACCGTTGTCGTATCCAACTGCTCGACAATTGCCGGACCACTGAGCCTGTGACCCGGTTCGAGCGCCTCGCGGCGATACACCTGGGTGTTCAACATCCCGTGCTGCTTGCCAAAAAATACTTTTCGCGTTCCCGTCGTTGCTTGTTCCACCGTGCGGCCGGAAACTTTACCGGGTGAAAGCTTGGCCTGAGGAACGATGCCAAGTGAAATCAACCGAAGGCTCACCAGTTCGACCGGCTCGGTCTCGGCTTTATGCCCGGAGTTTTGCTCGTGGACGGTATCGAAGCGAGCCCGCATCAGCCTCAAGTCGTCCTTGGTCAGCGGCGGCATGGGACAGGGAACGGTCAGCTCGTAACCCTGACCGGCGTAGCGTAGATCTAGATAGGGGTCCATTTTGATTTCGCTGTCGCCAAAACCCTCGCCGTGAAGATCGGTTTTTGCTTGATTGATAAGCTGGCCGAACATCCGATTGATCTCGTCCAAATCCAGATCATCGAGCCCGACTAATTTGGATCGGACGTAGTCATGCTTGACATCGGACATGAGCAAGCCCAGCGCCGAGTGAACGCCGGGCGTGAGCGGAATCAGCACCGAAGTAATGCCTAAATCCAGAGCCATCCTGCCAGCATGCATGGGCCCACCCCCGCCAAAGGCGACTAGAGTGAAATCGCGGATGTCATAACCTCGCTGGGACGATACTGCCTTGATCGCCTCTTCCATCTTGACATTGATGATGTCGAGCACCCCGTGGGCTGCTTCCATCAAATCCATTGTCAAAGGTTTGGCAATTCTTTCTTCGAGCAGACGCTGGGCTTTTGCTTTATTAAGCTTCATGCGGCCGCCGAGAAATTGTTCAGGGTCCAAAACACCGATCACCATATTGGCATCGGTGATGGTAATATTTTCACCGCCGCGGTCGTAGCAGACAGGGCCCGGATCGGCGCCGGCGCTATCTGGGCCGACCTGTAAACCGCCAACGGCGTCAAGCCGGGCGATGGTGCCGCCGCCGGCGCTGACTGTGTGAATATCGAGCATCGGCAGAGCGATTGGCCGCAAATTGATTTTTCCTTGGGTCGTGATGACCGGATTGCCCTGATGAATCAACGCCACGTCACAGCTGGTGCCGCCCATGTCGAAGGTGATGATGTTGTTGATGCCAACGCGTTCGCAAGTTCCCATCGAAGCGATGACGCCGCCGGCGGGACCGGAAAGAACCGTAGCCACCGGCTTTTTGGCTGAGCCTGCAAACGTCGAAACGCCGCCGTTGGATTGCATGATATAGAGCTTGGGCGTGGTGATCTCCATTTCACGCATGCGCTTCTCAAGACTGCCCAAATAGTTGGCCATCACCGGCTGAATGTACGCGTTGATGATGGTGGTGCTCATTCGATAGAACTCGCGAATCTGCGGCAGCACTTCATACGAAAGCGACAGCTGCGCCTCGGGAAATTCTGCGGCAAAGAGCTCTTTGATCTTGAGCTCATGATCCGGATTTAAAAATGAAAACAGGAAGCATACCGCCACCGACTGCACGCCTTTTTTCTTCAAGCGGCTGATCGCTTGGCGCGCGGCTTCGACGTCGATGGGTTTTAACGCGTTGCCGCGAAAGTCGACCCGTTCGGGAACTTCTTCGGTTAAAAAGGGCGGAGCCAGGAGCCGCGGCTTCTCAAAAAACAAATCGTAGGTAGCAGGGCCATAACCTCGGGTTTGCTCCATCACTTCATAAATCCCACGAAAGCCCTGGGTCACGAGCAAGCCGGTCTTGGCGCCTTTTTCTTCGAGGAGAGCATTGGTGCCGACGGTGGTGCCGTGGCAAAAAAATGAAACATCTCCGGCCGCAACTCCGCGTTCGAGTAATTCCTTGACGCCGTTTAACACCGCTTGAAATGGTTCCCTTGGCGTTGACGGCAATTTGGTGATACTGATTTCGCCGGTCTCTTCGTTAAAAAAGACAAAGTCGGAAAATGTTCCTCCCGTGTCAACCGTTACTCGGTGCTTCGCCATAGGTGTTCCGTCTAACATTTATCCCCTGG
>JAICEJ010000048.1 GCA_025924215.1 Candidatus Binatia bacterium | reverse complement strand
CGTTTAACGGCTTGCACCATTTGGTTGCCATGTACCCGCCGGCGCAAGGCGGAAAGCCGACTTGGATCAGCGCCTCCACAAGATAATTCGCCAGGGCTGCGAAATAATTTTGCGTCGCTGCAGATTCGCTCTCATAGACCAAGGCATTGTCCTGGTCCGTCAGTAAAGCTTGTTCCAATCGCCCTTCAGAGCCGAAGACGATCCATGCAAATGGCGCCGGTGGCGCGCCAAGACTCTGTTCGCCAAGATAGACCAACCGCCTCACCAGAGCATCATTGAGGCTGGAGACGATCCGGCCGATCTCAGTGGCCGACACACCGCCGGTGAAAAGCTTTTCGACCAACGCTGCAATCTCGCTCGCATAATTACCCAGTGCCGACGGTTCTTGCAGTTGATCCAAGGTGCGCCGGAGGTATAGCGGATTGTTGATCTGGTGACGCAGAAGATCGGTGCCGCTGATAACGCCGGTAATCGATGCCGCATCGACGACGGCCAAGTGGTGAATGTTATTCTCCAGCATGAGTTGTAAAGCGGCGAAGATCGGCGCGTTGGCATCGATTGTCTTCACCGGCCGTGACATCACTTGACTGACAGGCGCATCCGGACCGAGCCCTGCCGCCAACACGCGACCGCGGAGATCGCGATCGGTGATAATCCCGGGCAAATCGCCTGCGATCAGTACCGAGCCGATTCCGGCTTGTTGCATCGTCGAGGCCGCCGCTGCTACGGACGCATCGGCATCGATGAAGACCGGCGCGCGCTTGATCAGATGCTTTACGGGCAGGTTTAAATTATACGCGGAATCGGTGAGGAGAGAGGCGGACATTCAATCAGCTAAAGCGACTGTGGCGATGAAATCGATAACAGTCTGGTCAGCGCCACCGCAACCAGCCACAGCACGCCGTAGAACATCAAGGCTATCCATCGCAATCGCTGTTCAGGCACATCGCCCGAAAGCCAAACTCGGACAGGTCGAGTAAGCGGCCCCGTCAGTACCGAGAAAAACCAAAGAACTTTGTGTTCGGGTCTTTTGATGATCCGGGACACCAAAATATGCAGCATCAAATAGAATAAAGCGATGAAACAGATAAAGCGCAGGAGGACGACCAGCTGCAAGACAAATCCGTTCATAAAAAGTCCACGCGAGGTCTCCTCGTCCCTCGCGTGGACACAACTTTAGCGCGCGCCGATCGGGACCCCCCGGCCTAATGGATCGGAGGTTATAGCCTGTCCGGATTTGGGATAACGAACGCTCGCCACCAGATCCTGAACCGGCTTGGGCGGCGCCTCGGTTAAGAGCGACACGATCCAGATCGTCAGAAAACCTACCGGCAGTCCGAAAACCGCCGAGGCAATAGTCTGAGTGCCAAACCATGAAATGCCATAGAAGCGGCTGCCGATCATATAATAGGCGGTCACCGCGAGACCCGCGATCATGCCGGCGCAAGCCCCGGCTTTATTGGCGCGCCGCCACCAGATGCCCATGACCAGAGCGGGAAAGAAGGAGGCGCCCGCCAAACTGAAAGCCCATGCGACCAGCTCGACTATGATGGCGACACGGAAAGTTGACACCCAAGCCGCTACCAGCGCAGTTATTACCAGCAAAACCTTGGTGATCATGAGTCGTTTGGCCAACGACGCTTTGGGATCTATGACGTTATAGTAGAGATCGTGTGAAAAGGCGTTGGCAATCGTCAACAGCAAGCCGTCTGCCGTAGACAGCGCCGCCGCCAGGCCGCCGGCCATCACCAGGCCGGTGATGACAAATGGCAGGCCGGCGACCTCCGGCATCGACAAGACGACGAAGTCGGTGGATTTGACCACGAAGTCCGCCCACTGAACGATGCCGTCGCCGTTTTTATCGATGACATCGAAAAGACCGGCGGGCTGCCAAAGCGTTACCCAACGCGGTAACTCGGCAATCTGCGTTCCGACCAAGCGCGCGTAAATGACAAACCGGGCGAACGCCGCATAAGCCGGCGCGGTGAAATAGAGCAGGAAAATAAAAAACAGCGACCAGGCCACCGATATCCGCGCCTGCCGTACCGAAGGCGTTGTATAATAGCGAGTGAGAATATGAGGCAGGCCGGCTGTGCCTACCATCAGACAGAAGGTCAGTGCAAGAAAATTCCACATGCCGACCCCGGTTGGCACTGTGAGATAACGGCCGATCGTGGCATCGTCGCTGGCTGCGGGGGCGGTCGCCTGCTGGGTTGCAATTTTTGCGTCCGCCTTGAGTTTCTCGGCGGTCGCTTCATCAATTGCGCCTGACTTGAGCTTGGCATTGGCCTGCTCTGCCTCTTTTGCCCACAGCGCCCGTGTCTCCTTTTCTCTGGCATCCCGAGTGATCTCGATAGCTTTGGTATTATTGGTTTGCAGCAGGCGGCCGTAAGTCAGCTCGGGTATTGGAATCGCGAAAAGTTGGTACGAAAGATAGACTACCGGCACTAGATAGGAAACGATCAGAATGATGTACTGAGCGACCTGGGTCCAAGTCACGGACTTCATCCCGCCTAAAACCGAACAGAACAAGACGCCGATCAGTCCGACGAAGACGCCAATATTGAAATCCAAGCCGATAAAGCGCGAGACAATCAGGCCGACGCCGGTCACCTGGGCAATCAGGTAGGTGAACGAGCAGGCGATCGCGGCGACGACGCCGATGATCCTGGCGAAATTGCCGCCGTAACGCGCGCCAAGAAAATCCGGAATGGTATATGCGCCGAACTGGCGCAGGTAAGGGCCGAGAAAGACAGCGAGTAGTAAATAACCACCGGTCCAGCCCATGACGTAAGCGAGGCCGGCGAAGCCTTGAGCCGAAAGCGCCCCAGCCATCGAGATAAAGGAAGCGGCCGACATCCAATCGGAACCGGTGGCCATGCCGTTGAAGACAGCGGGAACGCCCCGTCCAGCGACATAGTATTGGTCAGGGTTGGAGGTGCGGGTGATAATACCAATGACTATATAAATGCCCAGCGACAAGCCCATAAAGATCCAACCGATCCAATTGGGCGGCAAACCAAACAATTGTTCGGCAATGCCTATCAGAATCGTTACGCCAAGAAATCCGATGGTGTAATAAGTGAAGATTTTTGCCAGGCTCATGGTCAATCTCCCTCCACAATGCCGTACTCTTTATCCAGCTTGTTCATCAGATAGGCATACACAGCGATTTCAATGACGAAGATCGCCAGCGATCCCTGCGCCGCCATGTAGTAGCCGAGTGGGAATCCCAGGAAAGAGAACTGATTGAGCCAACCCGCCCAGAGTCCGGAGATGAGGTAGGTCACAACGAACCAGATGACCAGGAGAATGATGGTGAGTTTGATGTTGTAATGCCAATACGACTTTCGCTGCTCCTCTGTGAGATCGGCCATGAGCACCTCCTCGATGCTAATCGTTTCCTGTCACCTTGAAGCCAAACCGGTCATAGCGGCAGATGTAAGCCTTTCAAAGCGTGGGCCTGCACCGGGCCGTCACGCTTTGGGGCGGGAATCATCACTGCGCCACAGCTTTAGAGATAGCCATGCGAAAACGCAGTGAACGGGCTCTGGCACGGCTTGTAGCAAACGCCGCAATGATGTGTCAAATGAATATTTGTAGAAGAACCGACAAGTATCTGTGAATGACGTACTTTACTTTCTAACCAGACTAGTCAGTTCTGGCGAAGGAGTTAGCGATCAATGAAAAATCCGCGCTACGATTACAGTCCCATCATCCGGCGAGAAAAAATTGCCTGGCCCGACAATGGCCGCATCGCCCTCTGGGTGGCGCCCAATATTGAATACTTTCATTTTGACATGCCGATTCGCGGCTCCGGCAGCAATCATAAGCCGGACGTGCCGGGGTATACTCTGCGCGACTATGGATCACGGGTGGGCGTATTCCGGATCATGAGTGTGCTCGATAAATTCGGAATTCGCGCCAGCGTTCTGCTCAATGCGGAGGTGTGCGAACACCATCCGGAGATTATTGCAGAAGGCAATAAACGGAACTGGGAATGGCTCGGACACGGTTTGACCAACAGCGTATCAATGCTCGATTACTCGGCTGATGAAGAGCGTGGCATCATCCACAAGGTTAAAGAGACTATTACTGCAGCGACCGGCAAAGAGCCGAAAGGCTGGCTAGGTCCCGGATTGGGTGAGACATTTGACACGCCGGATCATCTCGCTGCCGAAGGATTCGAATACGTTTGCGACTGGGGTAACGACGAGCAGCCTACCCCGATGCGGGTGAAGACAGGAAGAATGATCGTCGTGCCCTATGAACTCGGTGTTAACGACATCAGGGTCTTCAATCGCGAGAACCACACGGCCGAACAATATTACCGAATGGTGTGCGATCACTTCGACACCCTTTACCGCGACAGCCTTTCCGGCGGCCGGGTGCTTTGCCTGCCGTTGCATCCGTTCGTCATCGGCTTGCCGTTTCGAATTTCATATTTGGAGAAGGCGCTCGATTACATTTGCTCGCATGACGGCGTCTGGCGCACAACCAGTGGAGAAATCGCCGACTGGTATTATCAGAAGTATTATAAAGATCCGGGAAAATTGGCTTAGGATTGCGGCGCGGATACCACGTAATGTGTCGGGGTTTGGCGTGGATCCACAACCATGGTCAACGTTGATCCGAAGCTTTCTTAGTCATATTTGGACTCAGTCTCTTCGATTTTCTCCAGGACCTTTTCCGGATCAACATCTTTCTGCAATTCCGCCAACTCCGGGTGATCGGATGCCGCTTCTATTCCCATGCGCTCGGCTATGGCGCTGACGAGGCTGATCAACCGGGTTACTTCGTGTTCAGCCAAAAGACTGATGTGCAGGTCGAGGTCGGCGCGACGGTCGGCCTGCGCCGCCATTCGATTCTGCGTAATCAGTACGAAGGTCGATAGAAAGATCGCTTCCACAGATGCGAACATCGCCAGAACAACAAAAGTTGGGTCGAACGTCGGTAGCGGTGTCCATCCGAGATTAACAATGATCCAAACGCCGAAGCCGATTAAGTGTATGTAGACAAAAATCATGCTGCCGGCAAAGCGGCTTATCGCGTCCGCTATTCGGTCTTGAACGCCTTTTGTCTTTTCCTCCTGGTTACGCCGGGACAGTAAGGCGTGAATGTTTCTCTCAACGACATCGGCCATGTCGACAGCTTCGCGGGTTATGTTTTTATTCATTGATTCTACTTCGATACGTAAATGGTTAGTTTTAGTGCGGTGATATTAGGGATTCTAACTCCTCTAAACCGTTTAGCTAGCCCTGTGCCGCTGGTCGGCATCATGGAACCCATTTGATTGTGTGACGCGGTGAAAATGGCCGAGATACTGGAGTAGAGTAAGGGGTCGACTTTAATTTGTTGCTCGCTCCGTGATATCCATTGAAAACAGAGCATCTTTATTGGATAGGAGACCGGCTATGGATGGTGGTCGAGAAAAGAAGTTTGCCGTGGAAAACATCGAGCGCAACAGCGAACCGATCGCTCTCTTGTGCGACAACATCTTTTACTTTGCCGAGCTCGGCATGCAGGAGTTCGAGACTTCCGGATTGATGATGCAGATCCTCGAGAAAGCCGGATTCACCATCGAGCGCAATCCATCCGGAATGCCGACGGGGTTCGTAGCCAGTTACGGGTCTGGCAAACCGGTGATTGCGCTGCACACGGAATTCGATGCGACTCCGGGGTGCTCACAGGCGCCCGGTGTGGCGGAGCCCACGCCGATTGTCGATGGCGCGCCGGGTCACACCGAGGGACACAACGTCAATGGCGCGGTGATGATCGGCGCGGCGTTGGCGATCAAAAAGACCATCGATGAGTTCGGCGTCAAGGGCACACTGAAAGTTTTCGGGGCCCCCGCGGAAGAGCAACTAGTCAGCCGACCGTATTTCGTCCGCGATGGCTATTTCAAAGATGTTGATGTGGCGCTGCATGATCATA
Source organism: Candidatus Binatia bacterium (assembly GCA_025924215.1). GTDB lineage: Bacteria > Desulfobacterota > Binatia > UBA9968 > UBA9968 > WHTF01. The sequence goes on along the minus strand of JAICEJ010000048.1, from coordinate 10,801 downwards.
TCGGCAAAGAGCTTGGCACCGTTTACGGCTTGCGACAGTATGCGCTCATTTCCGCTGAGTTCACTTTCAAAGGACAGAGCGCCCATGCCGCCACCGCACCATGGAACGCCCGCGATGCTTTGGATGCGGCGGTGCTGATGGATATCGGCTGGGATAAGCTGCGAGAGCATTTGGAGCCGACCCAGCGCAGCCATCGGGTGATCACCAACGGCGGCGATCAGCCCAATGTCATTCCCAATCGATCGACGATCTGGTGGTTTTTCCGTGAAGCCACGGCTGAGAAGACCCGCGCGCTGTTTGAAAAAGCCAAGCGTGTTGCCCAAGGCGCGGCGATGATGACCGAGACCTCCTACGATGTGAACGTCCTCAGCGCGGTCTGGCCGACCCGGGCCAATCGAACGCTTGCGGAGGTAATTCAACGAAACATAGAAGAGATCGGCATGCCGCAGTGGACAGAAGGCGAGCAGAAGTTAGTCCATGAGGTTCAGACCAAAGTAAAGGCAAAGCCAACCGGCATGCCCACCAAGGTTACGCCGCTTAAAGAATGTGTGCAATCGGTTTCGGCCAACGATTCGGGCGAGGTCTCGTGGGTGGTGCCGACGGGGCTGATCAGCTTTCCCTCAAATATCCCCGGCGTGTCGTACCATCACTGGTCCGCCGGCGTGTCTCTGGCGACGTCGATCGCGCACAAAGGCGCGGTGGCCGGAGCTAAGGCTATGGCGGCATCGGCCATCGATTTGTTGCTAGATCCGCAAATCGTTGCCAAAGCCAAGGAAACCTTCAAGCAAGAAATCGGCGATGTCGAGTATCGGCCTTTACTGCCGCCGGACCAAAAACCGCCGCTGGACTTAAATCGAGATTTGATGGAACGGTACCGGCCGAAGATGCGTGAGCATTATTTAAAAGAGAGGCCGGAGTTTCGATAGGCAATCGTTCCACGGTTCAAGAATCAGAGCTGAAGGCAAAGAGGCGTAGCAGTTCAAGTCGTTCAAAACGTTCAAACCATTTCAGGGAAAGACTGGGTGCTGCTGTTCCGAAATATGCCAGCGATCACCGGGGACCGATCTCGGCGCTCAAGGTCACTGACGAGCGCACCTCGATCGTGCCGGCCTCGACCGGTGTCGGTGCGGCGGATGACAGTGCTTCCGCTTGCACGCCGCGTGTTTGGGCGATAATCGGGCGAACTCCTCTTTCATTTTCCGTCAGAGACAGGACCCTGACGACTTTCAAGCCTAGGGAACCGGCCATTTCTTCCGCCTTCGATTGCGCCTTCTGCGCTGCCATGCGCAGCGCCTGAACTTGCGCTGAATGATCATCTTTCAATGTGAAAACAAGGCGGTTGATCTGATTGGCGCCGGATTGCATGCCAGCGTCGATTAGCTTGCCGACGTCTGCCAAATTCCCCGTTCTGATCTGCAAAACATTAGCGGCTGTGTAGCCGGTTATTTCCGGTTTGCCACCTTGGGGATAACGGTAATTGGGATTTAACGAGTATCCAGTGGTTTTAACCTCATCGCCTTTGCCGAGGATCTTCTTGATCTGCGCCAGCACACGGCTAAGCTTCTCGGCGTTTTCCTTGGCTGCATCCGGGGCATTGCGCGCTTGGGTGAGGACCCCGATGTCTATTTGCGCCTGGTCTGGCTCCGCAGTGATAACCGCCTCGCCCTGTGCGGTGACTGACGGCGGTCTCATCGGAGTATTTTCTTGCGCGTGGACACTCGATGCCAGCAGAAGGAGACTCATTATGAGTACTGATAGGTTCATGTGAGATCGGTCCTTTACAGATCTTAGACGAGGCTATCGCATAAACAGGAGCGCCGCCAGCAGTCACTCGCCCTGCTGCGACTATCTCCGGGGAGCCTGATAGCCGATGGCATTGCGGTTCCTATCTTTTACGTTTGCGTTGAGTAAGCACCGAGCAAAGTTTAGCCGCCCTCCCTTGCAAATCAGTTGTTAATTGGATGTCGAGTTTGATTCCTGTTAAAGGCTAGATGTGGAATCGACCATCGAGCAGGCGCATCCCGCAGCCAAACAGAAGTTCTTCTACGGTTGGTACATAGTCGCCGTCGGTTTTCTCGCCAACGTTGCCTCGGCTTTTTCTCTCGCCAGCACCATGAGCGTGTTTCTGAAACCTCTGACCGCCGATCTGGGCGTCTCGCGCGGCGTTTTCTCTTTGCTCCGTTCGGGCGAAGGCCTGATCGCGGCATTTCTGGCGCCGGTGATCGGCACGTTGATGGATCGTTATGGCGGTCGCTGGCTGATGGTCTTCGGCGCGATCATCGCCAGCCTCGGCTACATTGTGCTCAGCCACGTCGATAATTTTTTCCAGTTTAGCATCGTGCGCTTGAGTCTTATCACCATAGGCGATTCGTTCATGGGCTACATCGTAATCAATCTGGCGATTGCCCATTGGTTTTTGCGCAAGCGCGGCCGGGCGCTGGCGCTTACCAGCATGGGTATCGGTTTTGCCAAGGTGGGCATGCCTGTGCTGGCGGCATCATTGATCGTTTGGCTTGGATGGCGCCAAACTTGGCTGGTGTTCGGGATTGTCACGTTGGTTCTGGTAGTCGGACCGGCTCTGCTGATCGTGCGCCGTTCGCCGGAAGACATGGGACTCCATCCCGACGGTGCTTTGTCAGCGGCTCCGAAAGATGAGCCGGCCACCCACACGGCCAAGACTCCTTCGATCACATCCCACGCGCTCCGCGACGATGTCGAATGGACACGAAATGAAGCGCTACACACTCAGGCGTTTTGGCTGCTCGTGGTTACCTTCGGCATTTCCAGCATTGGAGTGACGGGCTTGAATCTGCACGTGTTCCCGTACGTCAATGATTTGGGTCATCCGCCGGTTGTCGCCGCCACTGTGATGAGCGTGATCGCATCGATGCAGCTTGCCTCGCCGATAGCCTGGGGGATTCTCGCAGAACGAATCGACACCCGCTTTGCGGCCACATTGCGGTTCATTGTACAGGGGATCGGTCTCGGACTGGCGGTCATGACCGACAATCTCTTCTGCCTCTATGCCGGATTTCTTCTTTACGGCATTGGCTTGGGAGGAAACATGGTTCTTCCCGATATTCTCTGGGCAGACTACTTTGGCCGTCGTTCACTCGGAAAAGTTCGCGGCCTGGGTCTGCTCATTTCACAGACCGTGGCCGCTTTGGGTCCGCCTTTCTTCGGATTCCTGTTCGATCTCACCGGCGCCTATGACCTTTCTTTTATGCTTTTCGGCGCGGCACTGATTACATCGGCGTTTCTCAGCCTGATGTTGCGGCCGCCGGTGAAGAAAATCCCCGAACAAGCAAACTCATGAAGTGATGAGGGAGGGAGTATTCCCATGTCTTTGCAAACGGTTCATCTTAATCTCGCCGGATTGACCGCAGATCAGCAGGTAGCTCGCTTGAAAGAGCAACACGTATTTCTGCGCGGCAAACGCGCCTTAGTGCGAGCCCGGGTGCAGGAATTGCCTGTGCGGCAATACATCTCTCTGCTGGAGCGCGGCTACCGGATCGGATTGGAGCAAGAGGGCGGCGGCTTTACCTTGACCCTCGATCCTGATGGATCGACGCCGCGCACAGGACTTCGAGGCGCGCATTCAGTCGTCAGCCATGACGACGGCCGTGTTTATGCAAATACGACTGACAATCGGGTCGCGGTCATCGATGGGGCGACGCGGCGTTTAAAAAAACACATTCCTACCGGTGACGATCCATCGCATCTGGAATTGTCCGGCGACGGGAAACGACTTTACGTCGCTAACAGCGGCTCGAACGACGTGACGATCATCGACACCACTGTAGATCAAGTGCTGACGACGGTTCCGACGGGTAAGCGTCCACTGCTTCCCTGCGTCGCTTCAAACGGGAACGCCATCTATTTGCCGAGCGGCCCGGAACGGGTGGTCACAGTGCTCGGCGCCGATGGCGAGCTTCGCGCACGGATTGCGGTCGGCATCGCACCGCACGACATCGCGGTTTCCCCCGACAGCCGTTGGGCTTACCAGCCCAACTCTGCTTCGCATACGGTCACGGTCATCGATGGCCGGAACTATTCCGTTGCCGGCGAGATTAAAGTTGGTCTGGGCCCAGGTCATATCGCCTTCGATCAAGAGAACCGCTTCGCCTATGTGGCGAACACCGTATCGGATGACGTGACGGTTATCGATGTCGGCAGTCATGAGGTCGTCGCATCGATACCGGGCGAGCGAGGGGCGCATCTTCCGGTGATTAGTCCGGATGGGCGTTACGGATACGTCGCCAATTTTGCATCCGATAATCTGACGGTGTGGAATTGTCACAACCATCAGGTCATTGCCAGTATCCCGGTAGGTATTTATCCGCACTTCTTCACGCTCAGCACGGACGGCGATTGGCTCGTGGTCTCGAACACCGGCGAGTCCAGCGTCTGCATCATCGATGCTCGCCAGCACGAAATACGAGCACGACTTGAAGTCGGCCTAGCGCCGGCGCATCTGGCCTTCAGCCCGGATAACGAATGCGCCTTCGTCGGCTGCGAGAGCAGTGATGAAGTCGTGGTCATCGACCTAAGAAAGCAAACGATCGTGGAATCGGTCAAGGCAGGTCAGCTCGGACCCGGAAGCAATCTCAGTCAAGCTGAATTGTAAGTAGCGAGACCTAAAATTCTCTTGTGCCGGTTGCAAAAGAGCGCGGTCACGCTGTGGGTGTTACCTTGACGGCTAATTTATCGCCCGATCCGCCACCAGCGGATAAACGACGTAAGTCTTACCGCAGCTTAAATATGTCTTTCCAGATTTTTTCGGGCTTCGGATACTCTTTGATATCGGCGGTGCTGATAGCATAGATCCTAAATGCCGCTCCCGCAGTGACACTAGTTGCTTCTTGCTGTTTCGAAACCTTCGAGGCCTTGAAACAAATCACCCAAGGAGATCATCGCTAAACACGATTCTTATCTTTCAGTTTGCACGGGGGTCTACTGTTTTCGCTTAAGCCGCCGGACGCACGCGGCAGAGATAAGAACGGTGCGGCAGCGAGCCGCTGACCGGGTCGGCGCTGTCCGTGCCGATGAGAGTAGACGGATTGGCGCCGTTGCTGTTGTAGGGATTATAGCCGGGCAGCTCCAGCTCTTTGCAATCCTGCCACCAGCCGTGCTGGCAACAGATCACGCCAGGGACGATGTTCGTGGTTACCCGGGCCTTAACTTTGATCGCGCCACGCGGGCTTTCGACCATCATCCACTCTTTGTTGATAATCCCATAGAGCGCAGCCGTTTCGGGATGAATATCTGCGGTAGGCTGCGGCGATATTTTACGCAAACCCGGCAGCGCGCGTTGCTGGCTATGAATGAAGGTTGTGAACTTGGCGTTGGTCAGCACAAGCGGATATTCCGCGGCGATGTCCGGCCGACTGACCGGACTCAACGCAGGCTCGATGTATTCCGGCAGCGCCGGATAGCCGTGCGCGGCAAAGGTCTCGCAGTAAAGCTCAACCTTCTTCGAAGGTGTGGCAAAACCACGCACCGCGCCGTCTTTGCTGGTTCCAGCGTATTTCTGGTAGGCCGGCTGCGCTGGAAGTGAGATCCCGCCAGGAGACTCCTTGAGTTGCGTTAAAGTCACTCCGGTGGGTTCGAGCTCGTAGGCATAACCGGCTTCGACATCACCATCCCAGAACTTTTCGCCGAAGCCGAGCCGCTTGGCCAATTCGAAAATGATCCAGGTATCGGAGCGCCGCTCGCCCGCCGGTTGCACCACCGCGGGCCTGTACTGCATGTGAGTCTTGCCCGCCGCCCGGTGTTCAAAGCTCGTCGTGATACTTGCCATCTCCAGGAAACTCGTAGCCGGCAGCACGTAATCGCAAAGCTCCGCTGTCGGCGTCATAAAGAGATCGGCTGCGACGCCGAGTTCGAGGGCCATCATCGCCTCGCGGGCGCGCCTCGAGTCTGCGGTGGAGAGGACCGTGTTGGAGCCGAAGTTCAGAAACGCTTTGACGGGGTAAGGCTGCTGTTCGAGGATCGCTGTGAAAATATCGTATGCGGTGCAGTTGCCGGGCTTGGCCGGCGGCCCAAGTGGTTTTTTCTCGCGGCCGATGCGAATCGCGGCCATATCCTTCGGTAAAAATTCCTTCCCACCGACATCATTGACCTTCAAGCCAGGGAAAGTAACGTTACCTCCCTGGCGATCGTAGTCGCCTAGAAGAGCGTAGAGCGATGCGATGGCGCGGCTGGTCTGCGTCGCATTGGTATGCTGCCCAAGCCCATTCCACATGTACATGCTGACCGGTCGATTGTGCGCCAGTAGCAAAGCGGTCCGCCACACTTTTTTCGCCGGCACCCAGGTGATTCTTTCCGAGCGTTCGGGCGCGTACGCCGAAGCGATCTGGCCGAGTTTTTCAAAAACTGGCATGCATGCGATTTCTTCGCCGGATTTTCCTTTCAATGCCCGCCGGCCGAACAGCGCGGGCTGGATATTGTCGCGTTCGTAGCAGCCGGTGCTCGGATCATAGATGACGGCTTGATCCTTTATTTCATCCCATACGACGTATCGATTCGCCGCGCCATTCGCGACGAGGTCGGCTTCGCGGACGACTTTGTTGGTGGCGATATTTAAAACAAACGAGCCGTTGGTCCATTGGCGCGCAAAGCCGGCGTCAAACCAGCTCTCCTCCATAAGGCAATGGATTAAAGCCAACGCGAGCGCGCCGTCCGTGCCGGGCCGCGGTTGCAACAGCATGTCGGCTTGACTGCCGATGCCGACGCGGCGCGGATCGATCACGAAGGTTTTCATGCCGCGGCTGCGCGCACTGACGATATCGTGGGCCAGGATTAATGACGTCGAGCTTGGATTGTGACCCCATAGAAGAAAGCTATTGCTGTGCGCCAGGTCCGGCGTTGGAATACCGCTGCCGAAGGTGTAACTGAAACCGGTATCTTTGTGCCAGTTGCAGACATGCGTTGTCGATACCCAATTGGGGCTGCCGAACAAATAGAGAAAGCGGCCCAACCAGCGCTCGACATCAGCCACCGAAGTACCGCTTCGGGTGCCTTTACTTAGCGCCAATGCTTTAGCGCCAAACTGATTACGGATCGCGGCGAGGCGATTTGCGATATCATCCAGGGCGTCTTCCCAGCTCACTCGCTGCCAGCCCGGATCGGCATCGCCCTTGGGTCTGGTGCGCTTGAGCGGATGATTGAGTCGATCGGGATGATAAACCAGCTCCGGTGCTGCCTTGCCTTTGACGCAGATGACGCCGCCATTGGGGTGATCGTGATCGGCATCGAGAGCGACGACTCGGCCGTTCTCTATGGTAGCGACAGTGGCGCAGTGCGCCGTGCACAACGCGCAGTAGCCGCGTACCGTGCGATTGCTGTTGGTTTGTTCGGCAACCGAGATCAGGTCGCTCATCGCTTGCGGCTTACTATGGTCGAATGGGCTTGTCAACTTAGTGTCTTGTATTTTGTGCGGGCTGCTTACCGCATTGGTATCGTGTTTCGAAGTATCCCGTCGCTAGCGGCCGTGGAGATGAAGAAAAACGCTGCCTCGCGTTGGTCTTCCGGCACCGCTCCAGCATTACCGCAGACATACTGCCGGCTCAAGAAAAACCAAGGTTAATGCGGATTGCTTTTACTTTGAGCGAAAGTGCATTAGTTCTGTGTCTAGGTTTAACCCGCATGATAAAAATTCCTGCGCTCGAACTTCGCGATGTTTCATACGTCGGCAACGGCAAAGCAATTCTCCGGAATATCAACTGGTCGGTTCGGTCCGGCGAGCATTGGGCCATTCTGGGTCCTAATGGTTCCGGCAAGACCACATTGTTAAAGATTGCTTGTGGCTATATCTGGCCTAACACAGGCGGCGAAGTGTATCGGCGCGGGAGATTGCTGACGAATCTTCCTGAACTGCGCAAGAGCATCGGCTGGGTAACATCAACTTTGACGGCGCAAATACCGAATCGCGAAAAAGTCATTAGAACCGTAGTATCGGGAAGGTTCGCGCAGATCGGCCTTCTCGAACAATTTGGCGGCGATGCCGGCAAGAGGGACTATGCGGCCGCCCGGCGCTACTTGTCAGAAATGGGTTGCGATCATCTGCGCGAGGAGGAATTTGGCGTGTTATCTCAGGGTGAGCAGCAGAAAGTACTGATCGCGCGCGCTCGCATGACCCGGCCCTATCTGATTATTCTTGACGAGCCGTGCGCCGGCATGGATCCGGGCGCGCGTGAAAACTTTTTAGCGACGCTTGGCCGAGTCGCCCGTCAAGCAAAAATCCCGGCTCTGATCTATGTCACCCATCACGTCGAAGAAATTCTGCCAATCTTCAAAAAAACGCTCATCTTGAAAGACGGCCGGGTAATTCATTGTGGCGATACGGATCGCGTGCTGAAGGGCGATATTTTGCGGCAGCTCTACGGTGTATCCTTGAATATTATGAAAAGGAAAGGGCGTTGCTGGCCGGTTGTCCAGTGACGGCTGCGTTTGCGATCCTTATCGATCCCACAAAAACAAAGCTGTGAGCGATCCTATAGGGCGACGCGCGAGAGTGAAGTCATGGCAGGTGAATAGCTCCAGTGCGGCGTCCGGAGACTCGCGCCTCAGGCGTTAGTATAGAAATCACCTTGCACCCGGGTATCGAGGCAGAAGATCCAACTCGAACGATGGTTTAGCCTTTTAGTACCACTCGGTCAATCATCCGGAACGCCTTAGTCACATCACATCTTCACGCCCATGATTTCGTCCCCCGGTCATGAACCGATCACTCAGCGCCATCGGTGGTGGTCGTTGGCGGTTGTGTCATTAGGAACGTTCATGGTGACCACCGATATCGGGCTGCTCAGCATAGCGCTTCCGGTGATTATCACCGATTTGCACGCGGACCTGGCTTTGGCCGGCTGGATTGCATTGATCTATGCGCTGGTGACGGCGTCCCTCTACCTTCCCTGCGGCAGACTCTCCGATATGATCGGCCGGGCCAAGGTTTACCGCGTAGGATTCTTTCTCTATGCGGCGACTTCGCTGGTCGCCGGTTTTGCGCAGGACGCTTGGCAATTGATTTTCTTGCGCGGGCTCCAGGCAATCGGCAGCGCGCTGATTATGACAAACAGCTTCGCCATGGTGGCGGCGATTTTCCCGCCGGAAGAGCGCGGTCGCGCGATGGGAATCGCCGGCGGCACGGTTTCAGCGCTCGGCTATACCCTAGGCCCCGTGATTGGCGGGCTACTCACGTATGCGCTGGGCTGGCGGTCCAACTTTTTTCTGACTTCGCTGTTGTCGTTTATCGGTTTTGCCGCGGCGTGTTATCTGCTGCGCGATGACGCCAATGAGCCGGCACGGCGGGGCGCGAAAGAGTCCTTCGACTTTGCCGGCGCGGTGAGTTTCGCGTTGGCTATATGCGCCTTGCTGCTGGGGCTAACGGCAGGGCAGAGTGTGGGTTGGAGCAGCGTTCTGATCCTAAGCGAACTTGGTCTTGGTCTGGCCACATTAGCTTTTTTCATTTGGTGGGAGGCGCGCAGCCGCTTTCCTCTGCTTGATTTGCGACTTTTTCAGATTCGCGCCTTTACCCATGGCAACATCGCTCGCCTGATCAGCTTCATGGTTATTAGCCTAAATAATCTGGTCATGCCTTTCTTTTTGCAGCTCGCCATGGGCTTGGATCCGCTGCAGGCCGGGCTGCTCGTCGCGCCGACGCCATTAGCGTTGGCATTGCTGGCGCCGCTAGCAGGATGGCTTTCGGAGAAGGTTTCGGCTCGCTTGCTTACCGCGGTGGGTTTAACGCTCAAGGCAATTGCCTGTGTTCTCCTGGCTTATGTTTCGGTTAACGCGTCTTCTTTGGACTTAGTTCTAAGATTGGGACTTTTAGGATTGGGGTTAGGAATCTTTCAAACTCCGAACAACAATTCGCTGATGAGCTCGATTCCCAGAGAACGGCTGGGAGTGGGATCATCTTTCTTGTCAGTCGTCCGTAGCCTGGGTCATTCTGCCGGGACGGCATTGGCAACCGCAATTATCAGCGCGCGGCTGGTCGCGGTTACCGGCGGAAATGTAGTCGATGATCTGAAGAACGCCACAAGCATCGGCGCGGGAGCGGTGCTGCCAGCCTTTATGGAAGGATTCCGTTATGCTTTTTTGACTGGGGCTGCGCTCTGTGTTGTCGGCGCGGTGATTAGCGCGTTATCGGTGGAGAATAATCAGTCGAAGCCGGGGCGCGCATAGCAGTTTCCTGAAAGGAACCTCTTGCAGGCTGCTCAAAAAGATCCAGAGGCAAAGGCGCGCGAAAAATCGACGAGCGAAGGCGTACTCAGCAGCCTGCTAGAATTCGCTGACTCCGAGGCGCCCGATGAATGGTAGCTTCAGCGCGGGCTTGAGAATATCAACGCCGAAACTTAGGCCAAGCAGATTCAATTCGATGCCTTCTTCGCGCGCCAACATGATTCCAAACACTCCCAATAGTGAAAGCTGATAACCAGTTCCGCTGGGCGCCCGATCGATCATCGAGCCATTGATCGGGTAGTCCTTGCCGATTGCGGTGGCGGGAAGGTCCATTTTTAGTTCCGGCACTTGCCGGCCGACGTAAGCCATAAAAGTGTTGCTGTTAGGGCCTGGCCAAAGTTGATACTCATCGGCATAGGGATAAGTCGCAGTGGCCTGGATAATTTTTGGAATTGCCGCGGCGGCGACATCGCCGCGGATATCCAGGAGAAGCTCGGGTTCGTTGCCAAACCAGCGCCCGTCGGGAATACCGGGCGCGGAAACGACCACGGGTAAATTGCGGTATGCCCGCCAACCGATAACATGATGGATAGTATATTGAGTCGCATCAGGCGGCTTG
>JAICEJ010000047.1 GCA_025924215.1 Candidatus Binatia bacterium | reverse complement strand
TGGCCTGCCTTTACCCACAATCTTCCTACCGTGCTGCCGATATTTCCGGAACCGATGACTCCGATCCTCATGCTTGAAGACTTGCTTGCCTGAGCGAAGGCATCGTCGGGTAAACTGCCAATCCCCAGCAGCACTGCCGTAAAGGCGACAAGCCGGAGAAGACGCCGGCGATCCATGTTCAAGCGCTTAGAACGCGTCATACTTGTAAATCGTCTAATGGTCGTGTCCACGCCTTAACGTAGGCTCTCGAATTCAGAATTGCAAATTTCCCTTTGCCAACCTCTCACGGCGTAGGGGTAGGATTCAACCGGAACTACGTCGTAGCACTCACACGTCAACGTATTTTCTGTTTGTACAAGATTTGCAGTTCAGGAGTTGGTTTGTCGCAGGCCGATCAAAACCAGGTCGGTAAGGAGCGACTGAAAATAGCCGATGCTGGCGGGCGTCTCTTTGAAGAGCGAATGGCGATTTTCACCATCATCTCGCCAAAGATGTATGGTTTCTAGTTGGCGGGGTTAAAGCGTTCTGAAGGAATCACAGCCATACACTCGATTTCCACCATCAGATCCGGATGGGCGAGCCTTTTTACTCCGATCAGCGCGCTCGTAGGCAGGTCCTCTTTGAAATACTTATAGCGCTCGTCTCGGCAACGGTGGTATTCATCCACATCTACGGTGAACGTCGTGGTCTTAACCACGTCAGAGTAATCGCCACCCACAGAACGCAACGCGCGCCCGATATTTTCGCAAACCTGACGCAATTGGGCGCGCATATCGCCGGGATGAACCGGGGCAGCGTCTTTTTCGCTGCGCGAAGTCATGCCCGCGACAAAGACGAGGGTCCCTCCTGTTACCACAACAACCTGCGAATGAGACTTGCGAACGGGTAAATCGGTTGGTTGTACAATGTGCTTTGGCTTTTCCATGGCTTCTCCTTTGGAACTAAAAGTTTGTTATCAAACCGAACAACAAACTGGCTGTGAGCGTAGCGCATCTGTTTTATTGCAAGTCTCTCCTCTCAAATAATCTGCTGCGTAGTTCAAGCCATCTCATCCGGATGCCAGAAGATTGTTGGGATTGCTTATCGTTTGGGTTTAACGAGGATCGGCTGCCTATGGTGTTTTGCCAGTACCTAGGTCTCGCTGTGCGTCCCTTAGAATCGAAAGGTCCATCACCGTCCGAGGCGCAATTTCCGTTGGGTGTTTTAGTTCCTCCTGGGTAGCCGCCAAGAGAGTCTTCAACCCATTTTCGCTCGGCGCTCCCTCACGACCGAAGATTTTAACTCCCAGCTCATAGGCCTCAGCTGCGCTGGCGCTTGTCATCTTGAAAGTATCTATTAATAGTGACTTGGCTCCTTCGCGATCGTCGTTGACAAAGCGGAGCGATCTTATCAGCGCTCGCAGTACGCGTCGTGCCTCGTCGCGCTTTTCCTTTAGTCTTTTGTCTGTGGTTCCCAATCCCCCCATCGGCATATCGACGATATCTCCTGCGTAAACCAAAACGTTGAAGCCAAGCTCTTTGGATCGCACCGCGAAATCGGGCGGCAGAAGGGTGGCTTGAATAGCCTTTCCAGCCATCGCCGAAAATCGTATGGAATCTTGTCCAAGGGCGCGGATAGCGACATCCTTTGAAGCATTAAGGCCATAGTATTCCAGTAGCTGCTTAGTGATGTAATAGGCAGCGCCGCCAAAAGACGAGACGCCGACCGTGTGCCCCTGAAGCTCTTTGGGCTGCTTGATTTCGGGCAAAGTCACAAGATAGTAGATTGGCCTCGCCACGTAGTTGAAAATGCTTTTGACACCGCCTCCTCGGACAGCGGTGGCAACGATCCGCGAATTGTGGGTGATGTAGTCCACGTCGCCTGATAGCAGTGCTGCCACGGCTGGCGCTCCTGCGATCTGAACGAGTTCCACATTAAGTCCCTCCGCATGAAAAAAACCACGTTTGCTCGCGGCGAACAGTGGAAGCTCTTGAAAAGCGACTGATGGAAAACCAATCCTAATGGCCCGCTCTTGGGCGGCGACTGCTTCCGCGCAGAACCCGAAAACGAGAACCCAAACTAGGACTAAAGTGATTGACTTTTTATCATACACCGCATCACGCAAGTGCAACGATCTCGGGCAACATTATTCTAGGTTCCCAGTTAGATAGACGAGAAAGTGGCGCGACGCCGATCTGTTATATCTGCGCGCACGCGGATTCGGTGACCCTTTACACCGCTGCGCTGGCCCGTTGCGCTGTCGTCAGATCCAGTCCGACAATAAACGCCGGGTTCACCGTGCACATGGTGTAGATCTCGTCCACCGTGCAGCCGAATGCCGACATGTAACCGCGCAGCAGGCGCAGCGATTCGACCGAGTTTGGGAACAGCGGCTCGCCGGCGTCCGACGACAACGTGCAGTGCTCGGGTCCGATGGTTCGAATTGCTTTGTACATATTTGCCGGGTCGATGCCGAGAAGCGGTGACAATTCATCGAAGGTGAAGTTTAACCACAGACCGGTGGAGGCCGCATCTTTCATTTCCTCGATCGTCAGATTGACGAACGGGCTGAAGGGATGGTCGACGACGCCTTTTTTGAAACCGATCTTTTGACTGAACTCGGCCATAGCTTTGAACTCCGGCTTGGTCGGATGGCCAAAGAAGATTGCGGCGCCGCGGTCATGAGCCATGCGGAAGATCTCCTCGATCTCGGGCAGGAGGCGTCCCTTATCATCGAGCAGGTAGTGGCCGTACTTCAACGCCTCGGGCCAGGAAAGGGGTTCGGTATGGGCCTTCGGATCGGCAGTTTTGTCCCATGCGCTGGGCTTGCCGCCGACGATGGAGAGCGTGTTGGCCGACGTATTGTTCGGCATCCAAAGACCGACGACTCCGGCATTGAGCATCTTGGCCGACCACGCCGGCTCTATCTTTGAAAGAAATCCTTGCGTGACCGAGCTGCCGGGCCAGACGTGCACGGGAGTAAAACCCTTCTCGGCGCACCAGGAGTCAAGCGCCGTCCGCACGCCGGCAACTGTCCCGGCCGGATCCTTCCGTCCCACGATCGTTTTGTACAGAATTCCTTTCATACCGCTTTTCGAGGCGAGCTTGGCGACTCCGAGAGCGTCCTGCTGACCTTCGTGAGCGTGACAGTGAATGTCGATAGAATCCTCGACGCCGATCACATGATCGAGCGAAGGATCCACGGGCCCTTGCTTGAAGCCGCGGCGGGCGGGATACGAGGTAACTGAGCGAACTGAGCTCGGCGTGGCATAGTTTTGTTGGTTGTCGGCCATAGTCAATCCTCCATTCTCGAATTGATTGGACAATATCGCTTCGTAACCGGTCGAGCAAACGTTTTCCAACGGTCCAGTAGTTCAAAGTTCCGGATCGTTCTCGTCGGAGCGATTTGGGTATGGATCATGTTATCGAAGATGGTGTTCGATAACGGCCAGCCGATCAACCGCTATGGAAGTCTATGTAGTTCGGGATGCAGTGTGCCACTGGGATAAGCGAAGATTCCCGATCCAACCTTCGGACCCGAGGCTATTTTTCAAATCCATGGAGCCGCGCCGGGTTGTCTACCAAAATCGTGCGCAGTAACGACGTGTCACCATCGACGTAGCGGTAAAGAAGCTCGACTTCCTCCGCGTCGTTCATCATCCGCTTGCGCCACTGCGGATGCGGCCAATCGGTGCCCCAGACAATGCGGTCGGGCGCCGCCTCGACAAATGCCTTGCCGTAGGGAATCGCATCGTCCCAGCTCGCATCCATCTTTGAATCGCGATTGCCGTTGGAAACCATCATCCACCAATTCTCGTTTTTGAGCATGTCGAGTACCCACCGGATAACTGGCCGTTCGAAGTCGCCCTCGAATCCCACATGGCCGAAATGGTCGATCACCATCGGCACGTCTTTGATCGAGCGTAACAGATCCGAATTGTTGAGCAGATCCTCCCCGTGTACGTGCAGTCGCGCATGCCAGCCGAGCTCGTGGATCCGGGCCATCGATCGTCTTACTTCGGTTTGCCGTTGATCCAGGGTAAGAAATCGCACGAAATTAAAACGCGCGCCACGCACACCCGCGGCATGCAGTCGTCCCAGCTCGTTGTCCGAAACGCTGTCGTCAACAATGCCGATGCCCCGATAGCGTCCGGGATCATCAAGGCTTTCGAGCGCATTCAGCAGCAGGCGGTGATCGCTGCCGTAAATCGCGCTATGGACGATGACGCCGCGGTCGAAACCGATCGCCTTGTGCATCTTTTGGGCTTGCGCAAAGGTCGCGCTTTCAATCGGCGGATATGGCGGATTGGCTCGCGGCGGAAACTTCGACGGTTCCTCGTAAATGTGAAATTGGCAGTCGCAGCTTCCGGGTGGCGGCTGCGGCGCCGGCATGCGCGGATGTCTGTCCCATTCGTAAATTTTTTCTCCCGCCGTTGCCATTCGATTATTTCCCGTATCTGGACTTGACCTTGAGAACAGTTGAACCTTGAACAGTTCTATTCGCAGCCAGATCTGGCCAAGTGTTGCAATTTTTGTTTGTTTACTTCGATACCGAGACCGGCGGTCATGGGCGGAGTTGCCTTGCCGCGAGTCACCAGGATCGGACTGAAGATATCTTGCTCGCCAAGACGCATAAAGCCGGTCATCTCGCCGCCGGATTGCGCGTTTTTCAATGAGCTGTGAAGCTGCATTTCAGCGGCGGAAAGAATCGTCGTACACGCGCTTCCCTGGCCGACGACCACCGGAAGCCCCTTCGCTCCGACCACCGCAGCCACTTCGAGCGCTTTTTGAAATCCGCCGATGTGTGTGAGTTTGATCTTTAAGAGATCGGCTGCTCGCTCTTCCAACACCCTTAGCGCATCTTCGGCGCAGGTCACGCTTTCTTGGGCCGCGATCGGAATGCCAACAGCGCGACGCAGTTCTGCCAGGTTACTCAAGTCCCCGCGCGCCAATGGCTGCTCGGCATCGGCGATGCGAAATTGCCTCAGTTCATTCAACACAGATCGGGCGTCAACGAAGGAATACGACCCATTACCGTCGACTCGTATGGAGGCTTCATCACCGACCGCTTGGCGAACGGCGCGAACCCGTTCAATGTCATTGCGATGATTTTGCTGGCCGATTTTTATCTTGAAGGTAACAAATCCTTCTCGTTTAAGTTCAGCCGCGCGCACACCGATGGCTTGCGGTCCAAGATCCATTCCTAATCCACCGACTAGATCTATCTCCCGACGATAGGGCCCGCCGAAAAAGCGGCAGAGCGGCAGTCGATACAATTTACCCAATGCGTCATAAAGAGCCATCTCGATGGCGGCCTTTGCGATAGGGTGACCTTGGCGTGCACGATGAAGTTTCAGCAGGACAGCTCCGGTGTCTTCCAAATCCATCTCCATCAGCGCTGGCACAAAATACTTTCGCGCCATGATCTCCATCGTTTCTAACGTCTCATAAGTATTGCCAGGCCGCCCCTGCGTGGCTTCGCCCCAACCTTCGATGCCACTTTCCGTCTCAACGCGAACGATCAGCGAGCGGCAGTCCTCGAGGAACCCGGCGGCCCCGCCGTAAATTTCCTGGACCGGCAACACCAAAGGATAGGTGTCGATGGCAACGATCTTCATGGTTTTTGTCGCAGGAGATCACCGATGCGCGAGACATCATCGATCTTTTCTAATTGATCGACAGCCTCAACCAGGCCATCCAACCGCCGCTCCGACAAGAGCCTGTGGGTTAGCTTTCTGGCTTTGTCTTCGACTTCCGAATGACTCAGAGGGTTACGGGGTGTCCCTTTGAAGTGAATAACCAGACTCGAGTGACGCTGCTTGTTTGCAAGGCCAATAGTGACTCGCGCGGCGCGGTCCCATCCTTTTTGTTCGATCTCCGAGTCGGTTTCAAGACGAATCTTGCGCATCATGGCAAGTATTTTTTTGTCCGTGAGCTTGCTCTCATCAAAGGACTCAGGGTTTGTGGGATCGAAATACAGACTCAGGGCGACGCAGAAAGGAATGCTGTACTGCGCCATCATCAAATCTTTTGGCTGGTAGTTGGCGTGATGGGTCACCAACTTTTCGATTCCGCCGACGACGATTTCCTGAATGTCGCCCGCTGCAAAACCAATTTTCCCGCGCAGTTTTTGCAACGCTTCGATGGGTGCGTGAGCATTGATGTGGCAGGCGCAACGCTTGATGCAAATGTTGAGGCTTTCGAACTTTGTGCCCAATCGATGGGTGAGATAGGGGAGATCAGGGGAATCAGAAAATGTTTGGCAAAATCCAAACTTTCCTTCGAGGACGCTTTCGGGGCCGGCGAAGCCTTCGCTCGCTAGAAGGGCGGCGGTGACGCCTCCTTCCGCTGCTTTTCCCAGGTGGAGCCGTTTGACCATGGCGCCCTCCCGGCATCGGGAAAATTCGATCAGCCCACCGGAATACGAGCCGGCGATGCCCAGAGCGTTGACCATCTGTGATTGCTTAAGCCCAAGTAGCCGCCCGGCCGCCACCGCGCCGCCGAACGTGCCGGTCAATCCGGGAGCATGAAACCCTCTTCTCTCGAGAGAGTTGCCTGCGGCGACGCCAATTCGAGAGACGACTTCGCATGCCGCTACAAAAGCGGTCAGCAACGCTTTGCCGTTAGTCTTTTTCTCTTCCGCCATGGCAAAAGCAGGAAGAAAAGCCGTTGCCCCGGGATGGACGCCGGCGCCCGGCTGGCGCACATTGTCGAGCTCAAAAGCATGGGCCATGACGCCGTTGGCGAGTGTTGCCTGCGCCGCTTGTGCTTTCCAGTTCCCTCCGAAAACGGTAGAGCGACCTCGAGCGCCAGTCTCTCGAACCAATTTGCTTACTGTCTGGCTCCATGGCTTGGTCGATCCGTACACCGAAACCGCAAGTGTATCTAAAATACAAGCTTTGATCCGATCGATGACCTCGGCGGGAATCTCTCGGTAATTTAGCTCGACGGCAAAGCGCGCTAGGCGCTGGGTGGCGTTCATAGATTATGTTAACGCACGACCTTGGCGCCGGCCTCTTTGAGCACATCGCGCATCAGCGCCGTCAAATCGTCGAAAAATTTGCTGAGCGGGGGTCCCTTAAGATAGCCTTCTTCGAATTGATTTTGTTCAACGTATTGCTTCCAACCGGCGGATTGAGCGAAGCGATCGAAAACGCCCTCCCAGTATTGCACCACTTCCTTGGACGCCGCCGGCGGGGCAAGCACGCCGCGCGCCTGGGGAATGATCGTGACATCGATCCCCTGCTCCTTGATCGTCGGCACGTTCGGCATCGAAGGCAGCCGCTTTTCGGTGAGCGCAGCGATCACGCGCAAATTCCCCGCGCGAATCTGTTCGCCCGCCTCCTGCGGCTCGATCACCATCATTTGCACGTGGCCGCCGAGGAGATTAGAAAGCCGCTCGCCGCCACTGGGAAAAGAAATATACGTCCACTGGGTGCCGGTGGCCTTTTGTATCAACAGGCGCATGAGATTGTCCCGCCCGGTTACCGAGCCGCCGGACTGGCGCAGTTGGTTCGGGTTCTTCTTTGCCGCCTCGATGAAGTCCTTCATATTTTTGTAAGGCGAATCCGCTTTGACCGCGACCACCGCGGGCTCCAACATCAGCCGGACGATCGGCGTCAAATCTTTCACGGTGACCGTCGCCTCGGTAGTCGTCAGTGGATTTGTCACCCACACCCCGGTGAAAAAACCGATGGTGTGCGGGTCGCCCTTTTTTTCTGCGAGATAGGACATGGCGACCGCGCTGCCGCCGCCCGACTTGTTGACCACCTGCATACGCTGCGAGATCAGCTTTTCTTTTTGCAGCATTTCGGCGATCGCGCGCGCCAGCAGATCCGAGCCGCCGCCCGGACCAGTGTGAACAACCGCCTCTATTTGTCGGCTCGGTTTGAATTCTTGACTCCAGGCAAGATTGGAGAATACGCCCCCGATGGCAGCGACAACCATAGGCAAAAACATCGCCTCATATTTCATCTCTCATCCCTCCCTCATTTCGATCGACAATCCCGCTGCATGCTGCTCAATACAACTCAGCTACAAACCGCGCGAGTTGCAATGATGAAAGCGGAAATCTGAAAGCGGAACTCAGTTTTCAGCTTTCATAATTCATCTGTTCGTTTTCAGCAGCCTGCTGCGGACCTATCACCTTCAGCGTTCTTGCTCAACGGCCTGAATCCTCCAAGAGCGAACTTTGCGGATCGCAGGTAAACACAAGAGTGCCACTGCAATGAGCAGTAAGGTTCCGGAGATCGGTCGATTGACCAGGATCGCGATATCTCCCTGTGACATCATCAAAGATTGGCGTAGTGCTCTTTCGAGAGCATCACCCAACACCATTCCCAAGATCAGCGCCGCGGCGGGGAAATCAAGCTTGCGCATGAGATATCCAAGCAGGCCGAACAGGCCCATCATCCAAACATCAAAAATACTGCTGTTGACGCTGTAAACGCCGACCACGGAGATCCCCAAAATGAGCGGATAAAGGATAAAATAGGGGAGACGCAAGATCTGAGCGAAAAGCGGCACCAAAGGAATATTAAGGATTAGAAGCAAGACATTGCCGATGTACATGCTCGCGACCAATCCCCAAAAAAGTTCCGGGTGCTCCTGGATAAGGAGCGGTCCGGGCTTATACCCCCAAAGAATGAGGCCACCCAAGAGGATGGCTGTGGTATTGCCTCCGGGTATTCCCAGTGTCAGCAGAGGAACCAGTGCGCCACTGGCGTCGGCATTGTTCGCCCCCTCGGGCGCCGCGACTCCTTCGATTACGCCGGTGCCGAATTTTTCCGGATGACGCGAAAACGCTTTTTCAATGCCGTAAGACAAAAACGATGCAACCGTGGCGCCGGCACCCGGGAGAGCGCCAACAAAGAAACCGACGAGGGAACCATTCAAAAAAGCAAAGCGGCAATCTTTGAGATCTTGCAAAGTCGGCAAAAGGTTTCTCAACCCCTTTGAAATTTTGAAGAGCTCAGCGCCACCCCGGGACTCGAGATTGACCAGGACTTCGCCGATAGCGAAGATTCCTACAGTCGCCGCGATGAAATCGACGCCGCCAAGTAGTTTCACCTGGCCGAAAGTAAATCTCGATTCAGCGGTAAAAAGATCGGTGCCGATGGTTGCGACCCACAGACCCACCAGCATTGCCAGGAGGGCCTTGATCATCGATCTTCCCGCCAAGAAAACTACCATCGCGAGGCCCAGAACCATCAAGCCGAAATATTCCGGCGGAGCAAAGCGCAATGCAAAATGGGCCAACGGCGGCGCAACTAGCATCAATCCCATTATGCCTATTGTGCCGGCGACAAATGACGCGACCGCAGAAATCCCTAACGCTGCTCCTGCCCTGCCTTGTCGCGCCAACTGATAGCCATCCAGACAGGTGACCACCGACGATGATTCTCCCGGAATGTTGAGAAGGATGGAAGTTGTCGAGCCGCCGTAGCGCGCGCCGTAGAAGATCCCCGCGAGTGCGATAATTGCCGTGGTGTGATCCATCTTGAGGGTAAGCGGGAGCAACATCGCGATGGTCGCTGCCGGGCCCAAGCCCGGTAAAACGCCCACTACCGTGCCTAGAATCACCCCGACGAAACACCAGAAGAGATTGATCGGAGTCAGGGCTACGGAAAAACCGAGCAGGAGATTTTCTAAAGCACCCATACTTTAGTGCTGGCTTCCGGTCAAAATCCCCAGCGACCGACGGGTAGAGAAACATCGAGCGCCATGACAAAGAGGAAATGGAATCCCACGGCGAGACCGATGGCTACGCCGGCTGAGAGCAAAAGAGGGCGGCGGTCTAAAGCGACGATGAGAAACATGGTAAGAAAAACGAAACTAATACTAAAACCGATCCAACCGAGAAGAGCGATAGCCACCATCAGACCAAACCAGCCGGCCAAAGCCCTACCGCTGGCTTGCCAGGGTGAGGAGTCATTCGGGGATTCTTTTTTCAAAGCCGAGACGGACGAGAGCATCAGATAACTGGCAAAAATCATCAACCCGATACCAAGCCACAGTGGGAAAAAGCCGGGGCCCGGACCAACCTCAGAGACATACGGCAGTTTGGACGCCACAGAGATCACATAGAGTCCAAAAGCCGCCAGACAGGCCCCAGAGATAAGATTTCCTTTATCTTTTTTCACAGAATGGCTTCGGTGTGCAAAGACATTGGGTTTTCCTTACGCGAGGGAGCTGGCATCTGAGCTGAGGTAATTAGCAGGTGCAGAACGTATGTTGCAAACTAGTCGACGAGATTTCAGAGGTAGGGCGTGGACCATGATCATATCCGTGAGACGTGACCGTAAAATGTGCATAAGCACGACCACGTCACACGAACACAAACTCGTGCGAGTCGATTGAGCGCAGCGATGTGTCAAGACCTTTCAGCGGCCTATTACGATTTTGCCGGTGCCTGTTTATATCTCGCCTTGGGCACGATCTCAGCGACTGTTCCGCCAGGAGCGCGAAACTTGATGGGGATCACTCCTGGATCGCTGATCAATTCGCAGCCGAATTTCTCCAAGTCAGCAGCCGATTGCTTGATATCGTCGACCTCGATCGCAAAATGATGGATACACGGTCCGAGCCCTGAAGCGCGTGCCTCGGCCGAGTCTTCGCTGTCGTACTTGATCAGGGCGAGATCGATTGCACCGTCGGTTAAATGGCGCGACATGTGATCTCTTACCTGGCCTGTTTCTACTTCGACGAAGCCAAAACTTTTTTCGTAGAACTGTGTTGCCTTTTCCAGATCGTCGACTTTAAGCGCGATGTGAACGATTCGAGCCATGGTTCCTCCTCTGTGATCGTCCGACCTCTAACACGGCAGGGAGAAGTGATTCAAGATTTCACCTTAGCGACAATCACGCACGCTCTGCGCGGGTGCGATGTTATCCAGTGATCTGACGTTAAACTTTGAACCATTGAAGGTGAACGGTTTTACCGACCAATCACCGTCTAGCTTTCTCAGCAAACCTCCAGTCATGGACCCGCTGAGCCTGGGCTCCACCTTTTTCCTTTTCCTTGGCTCTAAACGTTCCGACCGCTATCCATTCCTCTACCACGGAGTTCGGGACACTGAGCTCGGGATTATACTGCTCGCGATACAGCGTATAAAATTTTTCTGCAGCGCTACGGTCTAATTTCAGGGTCTTCTCCATCAGCCCGATGCCGATCTCGCGTTCGCTTTGGATAAACAAAGTTGCCGCCCTAAGCGCTCGTAACACCCGGACAATTTCATCCGGCTGTTTGTCGATTTTCCTTTGCGAGGTGCTGATTCCGGTAATCGGTATCTTTACGAGCTCGGCCATCTCGTTGACCGAGACCAGCGTCTTGAATCCTTTCTGCTCGGCAAAGTATTCAAACGGGCTGCTGACAACTGTGGCATCGACGGCCCGGCTAATCAGCGCAGCGAATCGAGCGTCGGGAGTTCCGCTGATAGTCTGCAACGTCACGTCCTTGTCGGGATCCAGGCCGCTTCGGCTCAACGCCGTATAAATTGCAAAATCGGCTGAGCTACCGAATGAGTTGATCGCGATTCTTTTGCCTTTGAGCCCTTTCAGGCTACTAATCTCCGGGCTGGAGATAATCGCGTAGCCGCTGGACTTCGCCCCCGAGGCAACTATCTTCACCGGAAGTCCGCGGACCGCGGCTCCGGCAATGAAAGGCAGGATCGTGACATAATCGATTTCATCCGCCATCAGAGCGCTGAGCATCAGGGTCGTTCCTCGCATGGTAATCAGCCTGACATTGAGCCCTTCCTTTTCGAAGAACTTCCTGTCGACCGCCACCTGATAAGGGAGCGAGCTCCAGTTAGACCCACCGGTCCAACCGATATTGATCGGTTTGCTTTCTGCGCTTGCCGCATGGGTAGCAAATCCAAACATCAGGAGAGATGACATGAAGAGTACACTAACAACCTTGGAGCTCATTGTGTCTCCTTCCAATCGAAGTCTCACTAGCAGCAGTGCTCGAGTCAAACTGGTTGGGGACAGTCCAAAACCGGCGCCAGCGATCAGAGAATACGTATCGACGATGGGATGGAGCTCATGACTGAAGCTCTCTGCTTCAAAATCTTATAGAAGAGAAGCTATTTCATAGTCAATGAAGAACATCGGCATCTTCCCGGCATGTCTATGATCCTGCTCCGGTGGCAGAGGCGGTTCTTCTGGAACTCGAAAGATCGGCGCAGCTCGATCTCATAGCGGCATTGCCTCGGCGGGATTGAGCCAGTGATGATTCCGGTCGGGCTCGCGCTCGGAGAGAGTTCCCGATTGCCGGGGGCGCAGCTTCATTCGAACATCGGGGCTTGAGCCAGCCGAGACCGCCCTCGGCAGACGACAGAGGTGATCCGATGCAGGCGAGGATAATGTCGGGACCGCGACTCAGGTGTATAACGATGAACGGGTTTATGCTGGCTCTTCGGAAGCGAATTACCCTAGCCTCCGGTCGATTGCGTGAGTCCTAGACGTTGTGCAATTGCCGTGAATCAAAGGCTCTCGCCGTAGCGAGCCTCAAAATTGGATGGCTAGCGGTTTACGCGCCACTCAAGGGCGGTTTCGAGCTCTTGCAGCTGGACTGGTTTTTCCAAATATAGAGCGCCTAAAGAGTTGGCTTTACTTTTAATCTCTTCGGAGCCGCGCCCGGTAATCAAGATGGCTTTTATTCTACGGGTAATTGTCTTCAGAGCATCCAATATGTCTATACCGTTTAGCTTTCCGGGCAGATTCAGATCGCTGATCACAACATCGAATTGCATTGTCGACAATAACTTGAGGGCTGCCTCGCCGTTTTCCGCCTCGTGAACCTCGTACCCCGACAGCCTAAGAAAATTCGCAATACTGCGGCGCGATACAGCGTCGTCTTCGACGAAAAGGATGACAGCCATCGACGGGACCCCTAGTAGTACCTATAGCAATTTCTACGCCTCAAGGCGCGCGGCTGGTTTCCTAGGTTTTCGTGTTCGTAGTAAAACGAAGGCTGCCAGCGACGCTTGACGTAGCAGAGCTGAAACTCACCAACGACAGCTTAGTTTCAACAGCGGCACAGTTGGATGGCCGCCCCCGGAAGCCTGATACTATGGCGCGGGCTGCGGTACCTTTGGCAACCAGACGTACACGGTGATGCGGCATCGACGTCGTTATAATCATCTTCCTAGACGCGCTTTCGACCATCTTCGAAGGCTGGTACGGGCTAATTGGCGAGCGTGGTGGAGTATTAACGCCGCTCTTTTGACCCGAGTTGCGCTCTTTTGTTCAGACAATGCGATCTTGCGTAACCGATGAGGAACCACCATGTTGATACCGCAATGAATTTAGCCATGCAGATGTTGGCCGTATGTCGCCGCAGGCGTAAAGCCCATCGCATGAGTATCGAGTACTTAACGAGGGGCGTAGCCAGGAATCAATTAGGCATGTAAAGGCATGGTAGGAATATTTTACTCTGTATTTACTTGAATACCGGCAAATTTGACGTCCTTTCAATCATCATTTCGTTGTATTTCCTAGAACATTCCCCGGCCTGTTTGTTGCTCGCTCCTGTGCCTTCCGAGAGGTGGACATCCCGTGCGAACGTTTACTGATGAGATTGGGAGTTAGAGAGTCTTTCCAACGGATATCAAAGATACTAAAGCCGTATGGTAGTTGTGATTGGACTTGCGCGCGCTGACTACGAGCAATTGCTGGAGAAGGTTCCCGCGGAGGCTCCGGCTTTTGCCGTTCTGCGTCGCTGCCCGGAGCTCTCCCGATGGGGACGTGAAGAACCGCTCTTCAAATGCGTGATCATCGAGTGCAATCCAGACGAGGCATTAGTGCTCTTAGAAGCCGCCGAGCAGCATTGTACTAGAGCGGTAGCGGATATTGAGTACGGACTGAAGTTGTCCCGCGCCTTCCATTTGCTCAGTTGAGTCGCAGTTGTTCAGAACTCGTTTCCAACATCTCTCCAATTTTGGTCTGGAGATCGACGCAGCTAAACGGTTTGACGATGTAGTCGTTACAGCCCGCTTCCAAGCAGGTTTTTAATTCATGAGGACGAAACAGCGCAGTTGTTGCCAAGATCGGAATATTCTTCGTGTCAGGGTGAGTCCGCAGGGCTCTCGCCGCTTCCCAACCGTCCATTACCGGCATCCTCATGTCCATCAGGATCAGTTGCGGCTTCTCAGCGATAGCTCTTTCCAGCCCTTCTTTGCCGTGGCGCGCGAAAACCGGAAGATAGAAGAGCCGCTCCACTATAAGACACACTAGGTCGCGCATATCCGGATTATCTTCGACGATCAAAATCTTCATTTTCTCACCGTTCGTTAGATTGTGATTGGCGTTATCTTAAACACGCCGAAATTGCGGCGGCTTAGATATCACAAATAATTTTTCTTTCAAGGGAAGCTAAGAGCCACCGTGAAGTCCTCAAGAAGGCAATCCTCGCGATGCAGCGCGAAGCCGTTGGGGATTCGCCTCCATTGTGACAGGTGAGCTCTAGAATTTCTTACCGACTGGCGCGCCTTACTTATCACCGGCAGCCGGCATGCCAATTACAACCGTAAGAGTTATCACCCAAGAGACACTACGGTTATGCAGATACTACACTAGGCAACTGCCTGGCAGTGGGAAAGTTCATAATGTGATGCGGGTGTCGCTGAGGCACGGTTCTGTGGAAAAATTAAAATAGGCGGACTTGGTGAAGAAAGATCAGGATAAGCGCAACAGGAGTTACGAAGCGGATCAAGAATGACCAGACGGCTAGGCGGACTGCGGTAACGTCGTTGGCGCTGAACTCATCTATGCGCTCATTGTGCGTCAGCGCCCAGCCGGTGAAAACCGCTATCAGCAGGGCGCCGATTGGCAAGAGATAATTTGTTGATAGCGCATCCATGACACCCAGGAACTGTTCGCCAATGGCCGAAGGAATCCCCAGCAAGAAGATCGCGCTCCCCAAGGTCCAACCGGCTCTGCTTCGCGACCAACCTTGTTCATCGATAAAATAAGCTGACGCGACCTCTAAGAGCGAAATCGATGAAGTGATAGCGGCGAAGCTGAGAAGAATGAAAAACCCCAGAGCAACCCAATAACCTCCCGGCAGTTGAGCAAAGGCGATGGGCAGGGTGCGAAAGATCAACCCTGGGCCGGCGCCGGGCTCAAGACCAAAGCTAAACGCCAGCGGAAAAACGACGAAGCCGGCAAGGACTGCGACGAGCGTATCGCCGGCCGCGATGAAAAACGTCGAGCTAACCAGATTGCTTCGGCGGGAAAGATAACTCCCATAAGTGATCATCGTCCCCATTCCTAGACTCAAAGAGAAAAGTGCCTGCCCGAGCGCTTCCAGTACGGCGGTGGGACCGATTTTTTGCCACTGCGGGCGCAGCAGGAACTCAAGTCCCGAAGCCGCGCCGCTGGTTTGCAGCGCATAGATCGACAAAACTATCAGCAATGCAAAGAGTAGCGGCATCATGATCTTATTGCCCGCTTCGAGGCCGCCCGATACCCCTTTGGAAACGATGACAATTGTGACGAACATAAAAATCGCGAGCCAGAAGATTTGCAGGTCCGGATTGACATTCATGCTGATGAAAATATCCGTGACCTGCTCGGTAGATTTGCCCGCAAACGAGTTGATCAACGAAAGATAGACATAGTGCAAGACCCAGCCGCCGACTACAGCATAATAGGAGAGGATCGTAAAAGCGCTAACGATGCCCAACCAGCCGGTGACCACCCAGGGCGATCCGGGCCGGAGCTTTCTAAACGCGCCTACAGGATTGAGTTGAGTTTTTCTTCCGATGAGGAATTCGGCGATCATCAACGGGACGCCCACGGCAAGGACGCAACCGATATAAAGAAGAATAAACGCGGCGCCGCCATACTGCCCAGTGATATAGGGATAGCGCCATACGTTGCCCAGGCCGACGGCGGATCCCATAGATGCCAGAACGAAGCCTGCGGCGCCCGACCAATTTCCCCGCGATGAAGTTTGCACCAGAGTCTCTTTAGGATGACGTTTGAAAAAACTGAAAGAACTAACTTGATATGACAATTTTCAAATCGGCGGAACCCATAGCCGGCCCACGAATCGGCACAGTAGTCGTTGGCCTTTGAGACAAGGTTGTCAGCCGCTGCTTAAGTCCGTTCTGTTGTTGGCTGGTTTCTTGAGACTGGAATTTCGGCAGTGCGATTCTTTATTTGAGAACTTCAGACATTCTCGCCACGGTGGCGGAATCGAGTTTAAAAAGGCCGGAAACTATTTTCTCGACCTCTTCTCCGCTCACCGGATCAACATCCAATTTGGACTTGACTGCTTCGGCTAAGAAATCTTTGTCCTTCATGGTCTGTGAAGGCCCGGCGCAGTATCTGAACACGATCCTTGGGGGTGCCCGGCGGCAAAGCATAGGGACGAATAATCGCTGCCGTATCATGGATACCCGCCTGAATCAGCTTTCGCGCCTCTTCCGTTTTTGCGAGCTCGATGGCCACAGGAACCTTTGGTAAATCAGGGACTGCTTTGGGCACCGCCTGCAGTACGATGTTGACATCGCCAGCATCGAGGCCCTGGCGCCACATTACTGATTGACTCCCAGGCCCAGCAACCGCCGTCAATTTCACCGCCCTCGGCGGCCAATTTAATCGGCGCAGTGCCTTTGTAACCGGTTACCAGCTGGATCGGAAGTCCGAGAGCTGCTCTAATCGATTTAGCGCTATCGTCGTTGGTGGTGCCTGGAGCGCTGCCGCCCAATTTGGCCATTCGCATTAATCCATCAACATCGGATGGCCGGCAATCTTA
>JAICEJ010000046.1 GCA_025924215.1 Candidatus Binatia bacterium | reverse complement strand
TCGGCCGCTTTGCCACAGCTAGCTTTGATCGAGAACAACCATGGTATTTTTTTTTGGCGGTTCTCGTTGTTGGGTTTCTCCCCTGGAGTGTGCTGCTTCCGAGTGTCATTAAACGTTATTGGTCGCAATCGTTAGATGACAGAAAGATTTTTTTGCTATCATGGAGCATCTTGCCGCTAATTTTTTTTTCGCTTTCCAGTTCGAAACTGGCGCACTATATTCTGCCTATTTTTCCTCCCTTATCGATACTGACCGCAACTACGCTAACGGGCATGTTTCAAAACCGCGGTTATAACGTAAGACCACTTGCCCTTTTTTGGCTGCTACAAAGCCTTAACATTCTGTACCTCTTTCTGGGATTGATCTGGCCGGCAATCTTACCCCGACAGCTTCGCGACAGCCTTGGCCCGATGGCGTGGTCCGTCGCTGTCAATGCAATTATCTGCCTTGTGATATTGATAGCGCTTGGCTGGAGTAAAGCAGCTAAACTTTGGCAGAGCCGATCAACCGTCTTTGCCGTACATGCCGTAGGAGCGTTTTTCTTCTTGATCCTTCTGTCACAGATCATGGTGGCGATTTCACGGGACCGATCGGCCGAAGAAATCGCACGTGCCGTTGCCGCCCAGGCCGATCCTGAGACCCAGGTTGTCTTCTATGACACTTATCTTACGGGAATGCCTTTTTATCTACGCGCGCAAAAACCCGTTTGGGTTGTAACTCATGCCAACAAGAAAAAGACCGTGGTTGGCAACTTCTATGTGGCTACCAATCGACCTTGGCCCGAGACGCGTTGGGGAAAGGCACTTTTTGACTTGGATGAATTCCGTGAAGTTTGGGAGAATACTGATACGCCTTTGCTGATTATCGTTAAACAAAAAAATATTTCTCGCATGGAGAAGGAGATCGGAGCTTCGCCGCGCAGGCTGAAAACGGTTGATGAGTACGTTTTGATGTCGAATCGTCACCTAACGGGCAGTCCCGCGCATGAATAGGAAGCAAGTTAGTCAATTTCGGCTACGGCAGGTAAATTAGGAAGGGGAATACATGGAAGGCTGGGGAGTTGCCGTAATTCTGGGGGTGGTTGAGGGGCTAACCGAATTCATTCCAGTCTCATCCACCGGACACCTGATCATCGCTAGTCATCTTCTAGGCTTTTTCGGAGAAAAAGCCGCAAGCTTCCAAGTCGCCATTCAGTTTGGCGCTATTCTAGCTGTGCTGCTGCTCTATTGGCGTCGCTTCGCCGAGTTGCTTCCGTTGAGGAAAAACGCCGTCCAATGTCAAAATTCAAACCTCGCCGGCTGGGCGGGGATTTGGCGGATAGCGGCGGCAACGTTGCCCGCCCTGGTGGTCGGCTACTTAACGAAAGACTTGATCAAAACCTATCTTTTTACACCATGGGCTGTAACGGTCGCGTTGGCGGGCGGCGGGGTAGCGATTTTGGTCGTGGAACGTTTCCTAAGGGGAAGAAAGTTGAGGCCGCTCGAAACTGTGACGATGGTCCAGGCCATCGGAGTGGGACTCTTTCAGGTTCTTGCCCTGTGGCCCGGCACTTCGCGATCGGCTGCCACGATCGTCGGCGGCATGCTTCTGGGACTTGACCGGAAGGGAGCCGCGGAATTTTCATTTTTGATCGCAGTGCCGGTTATGCTTGCCGTTGAATGTTATGAGTTGATGAAAATGGGAACTTTGTTTAGCGCCCAAGATGCGACAAATTTCATGATTGGCTTCCTTGTTTCCTTTATCGTTGCGGTGATGGCTGTGAAGACATTCATCCTGTTGCTGAGTAAATGGACACTCGTACCGTTCGCCTGGTACCGGATTATCGTTGCTCCGATTTTTTTTCTTCTCACCCGTGAAACGAGGCTATAGCTCATCTGCAGTGCGGAAGCGGCTAGGGAGGCAGTGTGCGGCAGCTGCCGGTTCGCAGGCTTTAGATTTCGTGGCGGTGCTTCATCCAGCTGAAAATGCGACCGCGATAAAGATATGCGATCAGCAAGATGACCGCGGAAACCACGGCGAAAATGATCGCCGTATAGTACTCCTGATTTCGAATGCTGGCGCCTTGCATGGTGAGAAAGTAAGTCCCGGGGATTCTTCCAACGATCGTCACAAACAAAAAAGTCGCCAGCTTCATTCGGCTGAGGCCGAGCACATAGCAAAGATAGTCCTTCGGAAAACCCGGAAATAAAAATAAAAGGAAGCAGATCGCCGCCCCCGTATTGGTTGTCAAGAAGTCGAACCGATGCAAAACATCCTGTTTGACAAAGCGTTCGACAAACGGTCTCCCTAAAATGCTTGCCAACTCAAAAGCGACCCATGAACCGAGTGTAAGGCCTATAGTGGATAAGATGAAACCCAGAGTCTCGCCATAAACGTAACCGCCTGCCACTCCCGTCAGCTCGCCTGGAAACGGCGCAGCAATGACTTGCGAGACCTGGAAGAGAACAAATACCGCCGGGGAATACGGGCCGAGTGAACGAAGAAAGTTACCTAACTTGTCGCTGCTGGAATAGATCCCTTCGAAGTCATCAATCTCTTCACCAGGCGGAACCAAAGCGGAAAACGGTTGCGGTATATAGCGGCTAAAGAGAAACAACAGGCCGATCAGAACAACAAAAATCAAACCCCTTATCGCGAGCTGTCGGTGTTGCCCCGTCATCGCGGCTTTATAACAACAAAATTCAAAAGAAACGAGGTCGAGGGCGCCGGCTTCCAAAGGCAAAGGACGGGTGAGTTGTGGCAGCAATATTTCGCGAGTATTTCGATGCAGCAAGTCTAAATGGAGTGACACCTGATAGAGCCATATCTAGGATGACAATGCGCTGGGGGAGGGTTCCACTCTGCCAACTCGTTTCTCGAAATTGCTAAATACGGTATCGCCTTATTACCGGCGTTGCTGCATCTCACGTAACAGAGCCTCAAGCCTCTTTTGCTCCTCACCATATCCGGCCCAATTTCCCTGCCGTAAAAATTCTTGGGAACGGGAAAAATGCTCCAGGGCCCGTTGGGCGAGAGTACTCTCGATCAGGGCTTCTTTAACGCTCGCCGGCATCGGCGACGGCTCGGCGCTTGCCTTTCCGCCGAACACGCGTTGCAGCGATTGATCGAGGGTCTCTTCCATCGCAATTTGGTTGCCAAAGGCGACAATAACTCGCTTTAACTCCGGTAAAGAGCCCTTTTCTGCGGCCAGGAATAGAGGTTGGACATAGAGCAGGGACTTTTCTATAGGGATGGCGAGTAAGCTTCCCCGGATCACCTGTCCCCTCTGTCCCCAAAGACTCAATTGTTGCGAGATAAAAGCGTCTTGTTCGATACGAGCGTCGATCTGTTTCGGGCCATAAACCAGTTTGGCCTTGGGAAAATCTAGGGCTATGAGCTTCCCATAATGCGGTGGATCGCTGCGCGCCGCCAGCCATGCCCGCATATTGTCCCGGTTGTTCGGCGTGAAGGGCAGAAGCAGAACGAACTCCTCTTTAGTCTCGCCCGGTAGGCGCATGATCGTATAGTACGGCGCCATTTCCCGCTCGGTGCCACTTACGGTCTGCCGCGGGATGCTTAACAAATCCTCTTTGTTGTAAAAAACCTGCGGATCCCGCATGTGATAGGTTGCGTACATTTGAGATTGAATCGTGAAAAGATCCTCGGGATATCGTATGTGCGCGCGCAGATCCTCAGGCATTTTTTCGAGCGGCTTGAAAAGCTGCGGGAAAATCTTCTGATAGGATTGAACGATCGGGTCTTCGGGATCACTCATGTAAAAGTCAACCGTACCATTGTAGGCGTCAACCACTGCCTTAACGGAATTGCGGATATAGTTCGTGCCTCGACGGCGTATGGGCGCCGAATAGGGGAATCGATCTGACGTGGTATAGCCGTCGATCATCCAGAAAAGCCTGCCACCTTGGGCAATGACCATGTAAGCGTCGCGATCAAACGTGACGAACGGCAAAACCTTTTTTACTCGCTCTTGTATTTGGCGTTGATAAAGGATTCGGCTCTCTTGAACAATATCCTCTGACAGCACGATTCTTAACGTCGCAAAATGCGCCGAGAAGATAAGCTTGCGCCATAAGGAGCCGATCGATACACCACCGCTGCCGCTGTACTGAGTGTAGATATTCTGGTCACCTGCCGGGTAATCCAGCTCTCGCGCGCCACTCTTGACAAATACATAATCATTGGCGAGCTCGCCGTAATAAATCTCCGGCCGCGTTACCTTGAGGCTGCCATCAGAGACCGGCGGTATATCCTTGATGAAAAACTCCGGCAGCCCTTCCGGCGTGACCTGATTTACCGGCCCGAAGACGACCCCGTAACCATGCGTGTAGGTTAAATGTTCGTTGATCCAGATGCGGCTCGGCAGGTGTTGATGAGAAAGTTCGCGGGCAGAAAGCATGATCTGACGATAGGTGCCGTCGATGTTGTATCGATCGTTGTCGACATCGACAAACTTGTAGTATGTCCGTATTTCCTGCAATTGCGCGTAGGTCGCCAGTAGCGGCTGATGTTCCCAAAGGCGTATGTTTTTGATGGTCGCATCATTCCGTTGAAGGTCGGCGGCATTCAGGGTTTCGTCAGCCGGAAAATCCTCGTTCTCGATTTTATCGAGGCCATAGGCGGTTCGGGTAAATTTAATGTTGTGTTCGATGAATGGACGTTCCGAATCCACCTCGTTCGGAACCACACGAAAGCGCTGAACCATCGCCGGCGCGGCGCTGAGTCCGATCACATGGATCACTACCAATCCAGCTATGCCAACAAGCAGGTAGGCAAATCCTGGGCGAGTGATCTGCGCGGCGGAGAGCGCAGCCGCGATCAAAGCAGCAACCGTCAAGATCCTCAAGGCCGGCAGGCTTACATAAACATCGGTATAGCCAGCACCAAAAGCCGCACCGCCGGAAGCGTACAGCAGATCGTACGAATCCAAGACATAGCCCGCTGCTTTAACAGCTAATAAAGCTGCGATCAGAATCAACAGGTGGAGTCGGGCCCGCGGCGCGAGAAAAATGCCGCGCGGACTATACTGCAGGCCTCGATAAAGTACATAAACGACCGCGGTCAATGCCAGAGAAACCGCCAAAGCCGTCATCAGCCAATTGTAGAGCGTGCGCAGCGCCGGCAACTGAAACACGAAAAAGCCAAGATCTCGATTATATAAAGGGTCCTCGAGGCCGAAGGACGTCGGATTCAGCAAGAGCAGGAATGATTCCCAATGGCTGGCAGCTTGGGGCGCGGCAAAAAGCCCGAGGACTAATGCCGCAGGTAGAAGCAATCGTTGGACTAAGGGATCGATTAGCTCGGGTCGCGGCAGATCAAGAAAATTCTCTTGGTCTAGGAACCGAATTCCTCTGACCAATCGAGCCGCTATCCTGACATTAGCGTAGATCAGGAGCGCAAAAATACTTCCGCCAAGGACAGCCAGAACAGTCTTGAAAAAGAGACTTATGGTAAAAACCTGCGTATAGCCCACTTCTTCAAACCAGAGCCAATCGACATAAAGCGAAATGAGTTGGCGAAGCGAAATCAGCACTAAAAAGATTACAAATAAAAATATCCCACCCAGTCCCTTCATGAGATTGCCTTTGTTCAGCTAGGATTTGGGAGATACAGGTTAGAAAAGAAGTTCCGCAGGAATAACATCAAAAAACAATGCTGAGATCTGACGATCGATTTGCGGAACGAAATGCCGGGTGGAAAAGGTGGCTCCCGAAGGTCGAGAGCCACCTTTTTAGGGTACGCGTTGAACTGCTTTAAGCGACAGCTCCAACCTTGGGACGCCACTTGTCAAACCGCGATTCGAGTCGGGTCAGAAGCTCCATTGCAATCATTCCCGAGATAGCGAAGATGAGTACGCCTACGAATACCTTATCGGTCTGAAACGTGGCACCGGCCACCGTGATCATAAAACCAATGCCTGCCGTGGCGGCATAAAGCTCGCCGACCATGACGCCGATTAGCGCTCGGCCCACCCCAAGTCTCAAGCCCGTGAGAATAAAGGGCAGAGTGGAGGGTAGCACGACGCTTTTGAAAATCTGCCATTCCGAAGCCCCGAAGCTCCTTGCGGCGGTCAAGAGATTGTATGGGGTGGTTTTTACGCCATCGCGCGCATTGATCAAGATTGGAAAGACGGCCCCAAGAAAGATGATTCCGACTTTGGACAAGATGCCGATCCCGAGCCAAATGATGACTAACGGCAACAACGCAACTCTAGGCGTTGCATTCATGGCATTGATAAAGGGATCAAATATGTAGGCAAACTTCTTATACCAACCGCACGCGATCCCAAACGGGACTCCGACGGCGACCGACAACAAATAGCCCCAGCCGAACTCAAGTCCGCTGACATATAAATCGTTATAGATCTCTCCGGATGAGAACATTTGAATCGCCGCTTTGAAGATTAGCGACGGCGCGCTCATAAACATCGGGTTGATGATCCCGAGCACGTTTCCTACCAACTCCCAGGCGGTTAAAAATATGATGACCGCTGAGGTGCCTAGTATCTTCTTTTCGTTGTTGAGATAGAACTTATACGCGGAAGATGCCTCGGCGACGCTGACGTCTAAAAGTTGCTCCTCTGCGGCTTGATCAGCCATATCTTTCCTCCTAGTGGTTTATGTGGTTTATAAAGTCACTCTGGGCCAGCAACGCGAACGTCTAACAAAAGGGTTAGTGCTTGTCAATACTGAGCTGTTGGTTAGGCCAACCTATTTTTTACTGCGGCCGATGGAGGTCATGGCAAGCTGGAATCCTCCGAATCTTGACAATTGTTTAGGTCTTAAATATTTTGGCCTGAACCATCGATGTCCTTTCGCTATCAGGGAGATACATGAAAATTCTTTTTGTTACGCCGCCTATGGGGAATTGGGCCCCCTGGGGCGAGCGCCACGTGGCTGTCAATTCACTGCACGCCCAGCTTGCGGCCTTTGTCAGAGAACAGAACGCCGCTGAGGTGGAGGTGCTTGATTGCCGCGCGCTCGCTCTCGATGACGAAGGCATGCTCGATAAAATTAAACAAAGCCGCCCCGATGTGGTGTTTTTTGGCAACATGATTGCCGCCGCGGGGGGCGCCGCGCAGCTTAATCGCTTTCATGCAGCCATGAAGCGAATCAAGGACGTGTTGCCAACTACCATTACGGTCGGCGGCGGTTTGATGTACACCGCTGTTCCGCAGAAAATCATGGCCGAGAATCCCCAACTCGACTTTGCGCTTGT
The DNA here is from genome assembly GCA_025924215.1 of Candidatus Binatia bacterium. Lineage (GTDB taxonomy): Bacteria > Desulfobacterota > Binatia > UBA9968 > UBA9968 > WHTF01. The sequence continues at coordinate 9,627 of JAICEJ010000046.1, read as the reverse complement.
CGGCGTGTTCGGCGATAACGAGTACGCCCTTTGCGAATTGTTGCAGACGTTGAAAATGCCGTCTGCAAAATTTGCAGCGATCAAAGGGCTGGCTTACCGTGAAAACGGAGAAGTCGCGCTCAATCCGCCGCGACCGCTCATTTCCAACCTCGACGATTTGCCGCTACCAGCTTACGACCTCTTCCCCATGGATCGATACTGTGGCTATTCGGTGATTCCAAATTACAACGAAACGGTAACCTCGAGAGGTTGCGAAGGCGCTTGCCATTTTTGTTATGAGTGGTGGCTCGTCGATCAACGCAATCCTCGGGATTTCAGCTCGCACCGGACCAAAAGCGGCAAGAAGGTTGCCGAAGAAATGGAGCTCCTTAACCACAAGTATGGCGTGAAAGCGCTTACCTTCATGGATGATGATTTCAATTCCGATCGACAGAAGATGGTCGACATTCTCGAAGAGCTGGAAAAGAAAAAGTTGGACATGAGTTGGTTTATGCTTAGCAGAGCGCAGAACTTGATTCGTGATGCCGACCTGATTCCGCGTCTGAGAAAAGTCGGTCTGTATCAGGTGCTGATCGGTATCGATGGCGGAACCGACGAGGAAATCGCCGAAGCTCGCAAGGGACCGATGAAGGTTGGGGTTCAGGAACTGAAGGAGCTTATTCAGTTCCTGCGTAAGAACGACATCTCAACGATTTCGACTTATTTGAATGGATTTTGGGAGGACGATGAGGCGAAGATTCGCCAACGCGCCAACGCTGTGGACGAAATTGATCCGGATATCGTCATGATCCAATTGCTCAACCCGATTCCCGGATCACCGATCTACAAGAAAGCTGTCAAAGAAAATCTGATCGAGATCGATAACCTGAGCTTGTACGATTTAGAGCATTGCGTGATGCCGACCAAGTATCTCTCGCGCCAGCAACTCGGCGAACTGACCGGGTGGGCCTTTCAATCGTTCTACAGCAAACCGGGTCGAGTCGAGAGAATTTTGAACGGCTATACTTCTCCCTATGTAAGGATGAAGTTCCTTTCGTTCAAGAATAACGCGGCGAAGTATGAAAAGGGCGCGGCCGAAGATGCCGTTGCCATATAGCTTCTGATTGCAGCTCCATGCCCGGGCAAGAGAATCATCCGCAGCTTCGGGAAAAAGTCGTTCTCGTCACCGGCGGGAGCCGTGGAATAGGCGCGGCGGCGGCGAAGCGGCTGGGCAAATCCGGCGCATGGGTGATCATCAACTATCATCAGAGCCGGGAAGCCGCGGAAAAAGTTCTCGATGAAATTCAGAGCGCAGGCGGCGAAGGCATGCTTTTTCAAGCTGATGTAACGCGCAAAGAACAAGTTGATCTTATGATTCAGGCCGCTCGGGAAAAGTATCGCGCCATCGATGTCCTGGTGAACAACGCTTACTTTCCTTTTCAGGTCGCCCAGCTGCACGAGTTGTCATGGGAAGATTTTCACCGCGCCATCGAACATGAGCTTCTGGCTTTCTACAACTGCGTTCAGGCTTGCTTGCCGGATATGACTCAGAAGAAATCCGGTAAGATCATCGTGGTCAGCACGCGCCTGGCGCAACAGCCGCTGCCCAGAATGGGCGCTTACGCGGCTGCGAAATCGGCGCTCGAGTCGATGGCCAACACCATGGCGATAGAGTTGGGGCCGCTTGGAATCACCGTAAATGTCGTCACGCCGGCTTTTACGCTGACCGATGCGTCCTTGATTATGCCCGAAGCGTTTAGAGAAAGAGTCCGGCAAACAAGGCCGTTGAAAAAGCATATCTATCCGGAAGATGTGGCCGGGGCGATTGCTTTCCTGGCCGGCGACGAGGCGAATATGCTGACCGGCAGCCATATCCTAATCACCGGGGGCAGCCATCTTCAGCTCTGAGCGGCTATTTAGAAGTTTCCATTTGGAACAGGTACTTGCTTAGTCGGAACTCCTGCCCACCGAATTCTCCCTGAACCTTGCGGTACCCTGATCACTAATGAACTAAACAAAATGCTCACTGTCGATGAGATCGTTGTCAGGATTGGAGAGATCGTCGGCCCGAGGTTGGTTTCGACAAACCCGATCGACAAGATCAACTATCAGCACACCCTCGCTTATGGCGCCTACAGGGCATTGCCGGACGTGATTGTACGGATCGAATCGGACCCTCAAGGCAATCACGCGCTGGCGAGAATCCTCAGCTTTGCCAATGAGCATAAAATTCCCATCGTCGCCAAAGGCGGCGTGGGAATGGGGATCAGTTCCCCCCTTAAGGGCGGCATTCTCCTTGACATGCTCGGCATGGACAAGATCCTCGAAGTGAACCCGACGATGCAGTACATCATCGCTGAAGGCGGTGCGAGCGTGTATGCCATTCACCATGCATTGCGGCAGCACGGCCTGATGCTTGCCAACTTTGGCACTTACGGCCCCGCAGTCGTAATCGGCGCGATGATCAATAAAGGCGGTATCGGCTACGGCATGACGCGTTATGGTTGGATCGCCGATATGGTTCTCGGTTTGGAAGTTATCCTGCCCAATGGCGAAACCATCCGGCTCGGAGCACTGGCGAATCAGGGAACCAGTTTTGGTCCATTTCAGAAATGGATCCATTTGCCGGATTTGCTCGGCCTCTTTACTCTGGCCGCGGGTTCTATGGGAATGATTAGCAAAGTATGTCTCCGCGCCATTGAGGGGAAGCGCGAGTGGCTGCATGACTACTGCTACGCTTTTCGCCGTGACCAGCTGCTGAACGTTCAAGAAGCGCTGATGGCGCTAGTTAAGGGTGAAGTCGTTTACGACATCCATTTTACTGACCGTTGGCAGTATCACTGGCCGATGGAAGAGGGGCTCTATCAGAAAGGGCGAATTCCGGATGATGCCTGGTTTTTTCTGAAAACTATTCTCTTAGCGCGCGATGAAGAGGAGTTAGCGTTCAAAGAAAAGAGAATGCGGCGTATCTATGAGAGCGCGGGCGGCATCGACGTCCCGGAGATCGCTGAAAAAGCCATGGGCGCCAAGGCGCAAGAGCATGGACTGCACGGCTGGCCGGACTACCATGTCATGGGACCGGACGGTTGGTGCGGCGCGGTCGTGCGCCACAGCGGTATGTTTGCGGTGACATCCAAAATGTATCCGCTGACGTTCTTGAAAGAGATGTACGATCTCGACGAGGCGGCGAAGAGGGAGTGCGGTATATGGGACGGCGAACATTCGCCGCAGCACGATAGCTATGTTACGCGCGATTTGGCAATCAAAGAAGAATACTTTGTTTTCTATAATCCATACGACGACGAAGACGTCGCCAAACTGCGAAAGTGGATGGCTTTGGTGCAAGAGTTCAGCAATCAGCGCGGAGTGGTTTGGACCGCCCCGACGCTGAGTACCAAAGGGCCGTGGCCTTATGAAAGATTGACTGACTTATACGACCTCGTGAAACAGATAAAACAAGTGGTAGATCCTAATAATATTTTGAACCCGGGCGCGCTTTATTGATTTTAAGGGAGAACGAGATGTCGGAGCTGCGCAGTAAAGACTATTCGGGAAGCCGATTGTCGCCGCAAGAAGCCGATGCCGTCATTGCGGATCTAAAAAAATACTTGATGGAGCTGGCGGACCGGTGGCTGTTTAAGGGCCGGTTTCATACAGACATGGGCGCCGGCACCTTGCCGATGGAGGCGATTAAAATTTTTTGGCAAAACTGGTACGGCTTTGTCGCAGAGATCAATAATTTTCATGGTGTGGCGTACCAACGCCAGCTGCCTTTTTTCAAACGCCACCCGGAGCTGCAAAAACATTTCGCCAATCACGTCGCCGATGAAATGATCCATCCTACGCCGCCGGGTCATATTCAGATCGTTCTTGAACAGGGAAGAAACTTCGGTCTAACCAATGATCAGATGATCGAATACGAGATGCTCGCCGAATGCCGCGCCTTTCTTGAATACTATCGAGGTGTGCTTTACGAGGGTACCATCGCCGAATGGTGGGCTTCTTTCTGCGTCGAAGAAGCGGTCGGACACTGGGCGAGGTTTTTCGGCGGCGCGTTGCGCAAGAACTACAACCTACCCGAAGAAAAAATCGTCTACTTTCGCGTCCACGCTCAAGCCGATCTGGAGGAACACCAAGGCGTCATGGCGCATGCCGAGCTCGATTGGACCGTCTTAAGAAAGCTGCTCGAGGAGGGCCGCGCCGAGACTCGACCCGGATTCAACCTGGCTTATTGTCTGCGTATGGGCACCGCTTACTTCGCCTGGTTTTTTGAAGGTGTTTACCAGCACATTAAAAAGGAAGGGTTGTACAAAAACTGATCATGGCAGAGTCCCTGCGAACGCAACCCGATCTCTCACCCCGTATCTTGATGCGGATACTGGGTGATTTTGCCAATAGCCAAATTCTTGATGCGTCAATCGAGTACGATTTTTTTACCTTGATCGGCAACGGTTTTCAGACGGCTGACCAAGTCGCTTCTCAGGCCGGTACTGATCCGCGGGCGACGCGTATCGTGCTCGACAGTTTGCTGGCCGTGGCGTTGGTCGAAAAGCGTGACAGCCGTTATTTCCTAACGCCAGTCAGCGAAGCCTTTTTAATGCGCGGTAAGCCCTCCTACGTCGGCGATTTCCGGCATGTTGCGCTGGCTTTGTGGGACGGAATGGCTCATCTCAAGGAATCCCTTAAAACCGGAAAACCCTTCAGCCGCATGGACACCAGCGCCGCGCTTCAGGTATGGGAAAAACTCGTTCTCGGGATCATTGTGATCGCCGAACCCGCCGCCAAAGCCCTGTGCGATCTTCTTAAGATCGGCACGGAGTGGACAGGCATCAACGTGCTCGATGTCGCCGGGGGCTCCAGTATCTTCGGCATGACGATTCTGTCCCGGGACTCCTCGGCAAAAGTCACGCAATTGGATTGGCCGAACGTCAATGCGGTCGCGCGAAAGCTCAACCAGGAGCGCGGGCTGGAAGGCAAGATTCGCTTCATCGATGGCGAGCACCACTCCGCAAGATTTGAAAGTAGCCAGTACGACCTGGTTCTCGCCAGCAATTTTTGCCGGTTCGAATCGCCAAAGCGAAACCAGGAGCTGTTCGCCAAGGCTTACAGCGCACTAAAACCGGGCGGGTACTTCGTTGTCAATGATTTCGTGCCCAATGAAGAGAGAACCGAACCGACTTTCGCCTTGCGCTTTTCGGTTTACACCTTGACCCACACTCCCGAGGGGGAATGCTGGACGCTATCCCAGTATGCCGAGTGGATGAAAGCGGCAGGCTTTGAAGCGATCGAGGCGCATGGTGATATCCCAGGAACTTTGCCTGGGACTACGCTGATTCTAGCGAGAAGGCAAGCATAACTCGGCGTTCACCCGGACCGGCAAACGGTCGTGGGCGATGCGACGTTTTAGTGCTGTCTTCCCGTCGATCTCACGTTATAGGAGCTTCCTGTCCTGGAGCAAAGCGCTGGATTCGCTCAGGGCTAAGTGCTAGAGTTTCCGCCGTGTTAACGAGCGTCTATACGTTCAACCTCGCCGGCTGCAAGCTTCCTCGATAGCTCCCCTCATCGGGACCATGCAATATCTAGCCATCTGCGAGGACGATCTTCTGTTTCAGTTTATGCGCGACGTCGCAACTGAACACGGCGAAGTGCGCTTTTTGGTTCAAGACGAGGCCGTGGCGCGGCGGATAAAGCGTATGGGCGGCAAGGCTTGGCATGGCGATCTTCTTAAAGAGGAGACTTACAAGAAGGTCAAATTACATCATATCGACCAAGCGGTTATTTTTCTCCGTGAGCCTGAATCTCAGGATCGACTGTGCAAGTTGCTGCGAATCATGGACAAGGCGCTGCCCGTGGTTCTGCTCACCAACGATAAAAACGGCAAGAAAGACGAGAACGACCCGCTCGTTCGCCAGATTCAGCTGACCCATACCTTCCGAGAGTTTTGGGCCGCACACCTCCTAGACACGCTTAATCGGAAAAAGGTCGAAAATATCAGAGCACTTTTCGGCGAAGAAAAACTACATATCCTCTTGCAGCACGATCCCGACCCGGATGCCATCGGCAGCGCTCTCGCGCTGCGCGAGCTGTTGGGAAGGAATCGCCCAACCACCCCGATTGTGACCTTCGGCGGCGTCAGCCGACCTGAAAACGCGGCCATGATCCGGTTATTAGATATTCACATCGAGCGGATTACCTACGAGGATTTGCACAAAGACGGGGCCAAGCTTGCGATGGTCGACGTGCAACCGCCTTATTTCGACAAACCTTTGGGAAAAGTAGACCTGGTAGTCGATCATCATCCTAAACGAGCCAACTTCAAAGCCCGCTTCACCGATCTACGAACGCCTTACGGCGCTACTTCTACGATCTTCACCGAATACCTGCGCGCTGCCGGTATCGAGCCATCGCAGCGCCTTGCCACTGCGCTCCTCTACGGGATCAAGACCGATACGTTGTTCCTGGAGAGGGGCAGCAACCTTGCCGACCTGAGCGCTTTTACCTATCTCTATCCGTTTGCCAATAAGGCGATGATCTCGCGCATCGAGCGCCCGGCTTTGCCGCGGGAAGACCTCGAAGCGCTTGGCCGCGCGCTCAGCCGTTTGCAGCTCGACAACGGCGTGGCCGTAATCCACATGGGAGAGATTAACCGGGAGGATGTTATCCCGCAGATGGCCGAGTTTTGCCTGCAGATCGAAGGCGTCGAATGGGGCGTCGTCTCGGGTCTCGTCAATGATCGGGTAGTCATCTCGGTTCGCAATGTCGGCTATGTCAAAAGCGCCGGCGAAATTATGAAAAGGCTTTATGACGACATCGGCAGCGCTGGTGGCCACCGAGCCATGGCTAAGGCGGTGATCCCGCTTGACCGTTTCAAGGAACGATACGGCGAGGTCAGCGACCGAGTGATCCGAGACGCGATGTTGCCGATGATTGTCGAGCGCGAAGTTGAACAAATCGCGCATGGCTGAGCCTCCCTCCAGTTTCAGGGAAATCGAACACACCGCCGACCTCGGCGTTGAAGTCACCGCCGCTACTTTTCCTGCGCTCCTAGCCGCTTCAGGAGAGGCGTTGTTCGCCTTGATCGCAGACCCTCGAGATATTCTCCTCCGAGAAGAGATCATCGTCTCCGCACGCGGCGACGAGCCGGAAGAGCTGCTTCACGCCTGGTTGTGCGAGTTACTTGCTCGCTTCAATATCGAAAGTTTCGTCGGTGGGAAATGCGCGATCCATCAGATCACAGCCGATCGAGTGGATGGAACAATCCGCGGAGAAAAACTAGACCTGAACCGTCACCAATTCCGTACCGAAATTAAAGGCGTAACTTATCATCAGTTCAGAGTTTGGCAGGAAGATGGGTTGTGGCGGGCGCGGATCATTTTTGATGTTTAACAGAGCCGGTGAAAAAGCTCCTATCATTGGTTCGGTCGCCTGAATCGCGTCAACGCACTGAACCATACGCCTCAGCGCATCGAACTTCGCGCATTCTATGCCGGAACCCGTGTCGGTCATACGTGTTCGTGTCCTTCAATTCAGAATACGATCCAAGAACACGAGCCGTCCAGCACACTCAAGTACCATAGTAGAGACCGGCATGTGTATTGTTTAAACTGAACTCATGGCTGCAGACGAAATCGAACTAAATCGTATCGAGGATTATCTTTGGGAGATCCCGCGCCAAGGCGGCATGAGAGTGCCGGGCCGGATCTACGCCAATGAAAAGCTCATAACCAGCCTCAAAGAGGACAACAGCTTAAGACAGGTCATGAACGTGGCGCATCTCCCCGGGATTGTCGGTTACTCACTGGCGATGCCGGATATTCATTGGGGCTACGGTTTTCCGATCGGCGGGGTCGCCGCAGTCAGCGCCGAGGACGGAGTGATCTCCCCGGGAGGTGTTGGCTACGATATCAACTGAGGCGTTCGCCTCGTCAGGACCAGTTTGGTCTTCGAAGATGTTAGAAATAAACTCGAGCGAATCGTCGATAGTCTTTTCTCGCTTATACCCGCCGGCGTCGGCTCCGAAGGGGCGATTCCTAAGCTTTCCAGACAAGATGAAAAACAGCTGCTGCATCATGGCGCGCGCTGGGCCGTATCCCAAGGCTATGGGCATCAAGAAGATATCCTGGTGACGGAAGAGGAAGGACGGCTAGCGAACGCCGATGCGGATTTGCTAAGCGATCGCGCCTTAGAGCGGGGCTTGAAACAGGTCGGCACGCTTGGCTCGGGAAACCATTTCCTCGAAATAGGCCGAGTGGAGGAAATTTATTCCGCGCCAACAGCGGCTGCGCTAGGAATCTCGCCTGATCAGCTGGTGCTCTTAATTCATACCGGCTCGCGTGGCTTGGGCTACCAAGTCTGCGAGGACTCTCTCAAGGTGATGAGTAAGGCGATGGTGAAGTACGGCATCTCATTGCCGGATCGCCAACTTGCCTGCGCGCCAATCGCTTCGCCTGAAGGCCAACATTATCTAGCATCGATGGCGGCTGCGGCAAACTATGCCTGGGTCAATCGGCAGGTGATCATGAGCCGCGCCGAAAAGGCTTTCATGAAAGCCCTTGATGTGAGCGCGAAAGATCTGGGTTTTTCGCTCGTTTATGACGTTTGCCACAATATTGCCAAGTTTGAAGAACATGTCGTGAATGGCGCGAAACGCCGGCTCTGCGTGCATCGTAAAGGAGCGACACGTGCCTTTGCGCCGGGACATGCGCAAGTTCCTGCAGCTTACCGAGACATCGGCCAACCTGTGATCATTCCCGGAGACATGGGGCGGTACTCTTATTTGTTGGTCGGCACCCAGACGGCCATGGAGAAAACGTTCGGTAGCACCTGCCATGGCGCTGGGCGAGTCATGAGCCGGTCGCAATCCAAGAAACACAGCCATAATATAAATATCGACCAAGAGATGGCGCGCAAGGGAGTCGTCGCCCGTTATCGAGGTCGCGGCACCATGGCCGAGGAGATGCCGCACGCGTACAAAGATGTTGCCGACGTCGTCGAGACGATGGATTGTGCCGGAGTGTCTAAACGGGTGGCGCGCTTCCGTCCTGTTGGAGTTATCAAAGGATAAAATTCTCCGATTATTATCTACAACTAGATCTCGCTTGAAACTTCTCGCACGCGCAGAAATTCCCCTTTGCTTGACAAGATCATCGGCCGGGCATAAGGGTTGAAACAAATTCACGGAGGAGGAAAGTCATGCCTAAGCTTCGCCATTTGGCAATTCGAACCGAAGATACCGGAAAGCTTGCCACGTTCTACATGGATGTTTTCGAGATGCAGGTGCTACACAAAGATCAAAATGAGGGAGGAGCCATCTATCTCACCGACGGTTATTTCAATCTGGCGATCCTGCCCAATCACGAGCAACAATCGCCCAACGGCTTGTATCATTTCGGCTTCGAGGTCGAGAACGGAGAAAAGATCGTCGAGCGATTGAAGAAATTCAATCCAAACAAGCTGCCTAAGCAGCGTCCGAACGGGCGACCTTATGCCGAAACCCGCACCTCTGACATTGACGGCAATTACTTCGACATATCCGAGCATGGATTCCTGACGGTTGAACCTGTCGGCGAAAAGAAGCCGAACTAAGACCGTTTGACTTAGACGGAGGCAGCATCTCGATGGCCCTCTCCCATCGGAGACTTCTTTTTA
>JAICEJ010000045.1 GCA_025924215.1 Candidatus Binatia bacterium | reverse complement strand
TTCCGCGGGCGTACAGACGAACGAAGCTCGAGCGACGGCGGTAACTGCCGGGCTGCAGTCGGACAACAGAACGAAGTAGAAGAACTAGGCGGTTTAGAAGATGAACGGGCGATTTGGATCGATATCGTGCGTGATCTTATTAGCACTGCTAGGGTGTGAACCTGTTGCCGTTCAATACCCGCCTGGCTCTGTTCAATCGCCGTATTCCGGGGCTGCTTTAAGCACCACAAACCCCCCTCAATACCCTACGCAGCCACAGGTGACCGGCTCGCAAAGATGGAATCACGCTTGGACTAAGGCAATGGAGGGAGCCTTTGTGGGTCTCAATATCGGCGGTCCATTTGGCGGCGCCGGCGGCTTAGCCCTGGGGCTGCTTACCGGTCTGATCACCGCCGACTCCCATTACGGCGCCGTGAATGCGCAAATTCAGTCCGAGCAGGAAAAAGACCGGCAGCTTGAAGCCGCGATCGAGGAAGAACTGCAACGCCAGGCAGGCTTTGAGAACCAGGTCGCTCAAGCAAGTTCTACATCCGGCGGCGCTACTCAACGAAATCCAACTGAAACCCCCGTCGTGCAAGGAGGCGCGGCGCCCACCGGCCCAGCCGTGCGTCCGGCAAGCGGCAATATCGCAGTCGCCTCGGTTAATAAGAGCCCTGGGTCTATTCCTCCCACGCAGTTTAAAAATGTCGAAGTCAAAGACATCAATGGAGACGGAGTGCCGGACCTCTGGATCTATCACAACCCGCGAAACCCGGGTGAGATCGTGCGTCAAGAAGAGGCGACGAAATACGACGGCACCGTCAATGCCTGGAGCTATTTCAAGGATGGCAAGCTGGTCCGGCGCGACGTCGACAGCCAGGGTCATGGAAGACCTGATACTGTCTTTTACTATGCGGAAGATAAGATCGCCCGAGAAGAACGTGATGAATCAGGCACGGGCCGGATTAGTTACCGCGCGACTTATCAAAACGGCCGGCTTGCTCAGATCGAGAAAGATACCCGAGGAGAAGGTAAGATCGACTTTTGGATTTATTATGATACGAACCGCGCTGAAGAAATCATTATCAAAGAAGAAAAAGATATGAATGGCGACGGCATTGCCGATCTGTGGACGTACTATGAGAATGGGCGGGTTGTCCGGCGGGATGTCAGCGCGGTCGGCTTGGAGTTACTCGCCAAACAGGAGCAGATCTCATTGCCGATCGCCGACGTGAAAGAGATTCAAGTCCCTGGCAACTGATATCATGAACAATTCAGCCTCTGCCTGGGAAGATTCAGCTCTCACGTTGTTCCGGAGCGCCTTCTTATTGCCCTCCCTGCTCCTGCACGCGATGCTCCTAGCTCTGGCGCTTCGTGCCGCGACCTTATCAGTAGCAAAGCCGGCATCGGACGCGCCGATTTCGGTGCAGCTTGTGGAGGTAAACGAGGGCGGTTCCCCCAACAAGAGCATCGGTTCGAGCAAAGGCCCTGGCGGGCCGCGCAACCTTCCCAAGCTCGGCAGTCCGAACAGCCCAGCTCAGCGCACGGGCAAATTGGACAGCGGTTCTCTCGACGCCTTGAAGCCGAACGATGCTGTCGAAGCTACGACCGCGCCGAAACCGATGGCGCTTCCGGGGCCTAAAGTTCTGTCTAGCGATTCGAGTCGTGAAGCTATCAACGCAAAAGAGACGTCACCGGATTCGCTGGTGCGGCTGCCGACGAAAGAAGCGGCGACCAATCTGCCAGGCGGGGTGGCGGTTGATCCCGAAACGAGCCAGAAAAGTTTAGCTGCGCTGAAGAGCACCGATGCTGGGGCAGGCATCAAAGCGCTAACGCAAGGCGAACAGATCCCAGGTTCGCTGAAAGGCGTTGGAACTGGAGTCGGTCCGTACGGCGCACCGGGTGGAAGTAGGAGCGGCAGTGGTTTGTCGGGCGGTGGCAGTGGCTCTGGGACAGGCGGCGGCAGTAATACAGGCCTTAAGGGAATGACAAATTCTGATTACAATCAGTATTTACAGCAGCTTAAGAGAAGAGTGGAATCGGTATGGAAATATCCCGACGACGTCACCGGAGTTCAGAAGGTCGCAGTGCGCTTCATTCTTGATCGCGCGGGCAAGCTGACTTTGGCTGAAGTACTGGATTCTTCCGATTCCAGACTCAACACCAGCGCCGTCGAAGCGATTAGGCGAGCTTCGCCTTTTCCGCCTATTCCAGAAAGTTTGAAAGATCTCGCCAACGAACCTATGATCATTAGATTTGAGGTCGCTATCCGCGTCCGCGGATGAGGACTTCAGTTTCGTCTTTCCCGGAATCCCTCGTTGAATTAATTATGAACTAAGGTAGTCTCACCGGAGATTTCCGAAGGAATGCATCATGGAACAACAAGGGCTGAATCTCATCGAGATCATTCACAAAGGCGCCCTCGCAACTTATCCGCTGATCCTACTTTCCATCGTAAGTGTAACCGTGGTGTTTGAACGGTTATGGTCATTGAGAAATATCAGATCCACGACGTTGAGGATCGCTGAATCCCTGATTGATCCAGTTCAAAAAGGTCAACGCGATCTGGCGCTGGCTATTTGCAAGCAAAATTCGCACTGTCCGGCGGGAAGAATTTTCCATAGTGTTCTGGAGAGAGCCGAAAGTCACCCACCCGAAACGGGGAGCAATGTCGCGGTCGAAGCTATGTTTGAAGAAACCCAGCATTTGAGAAAGCATCTTTGGATTCTGGGAACCGTGGCAAGCAGCGCGCCATTCATCGGCTTATTTGGAACGGTAGTGGGAATCATCAAAGCTTTCGAAAGCATGGCGGTCAGTGGAACCGGCGGCTTCGCTGTAGTCGCAGCAGGTATTTCGGAAGCGCTGGTTGCGACAGCTTTGGGATTAGGGGTAGCCATTATCGCGTTGATTTTTTACAACTACTTTCAGACCCGGATTGGCAGTTTGACGGCCCTGTTCCGCATCCAAGTCGCAAGAGTTCTCCGCTATATGAGCGGTTAAGGCATCAGCCATGGCACTGACTCCACTCGGCGGCAACGAAGAGAACTCGGACATCGTCGCTGAAATTAACATTACGCCTCTGACCGACATCTTCCTCGTCTTACTGATCATTTTCATGATCACTAGCTCGGCAATGATCGAATCAGGCGGTAAAGTGAATCTGCCCAAAGCTGTCGCCACTCAGTCTGAGAGCCGCGGCACGACTGTCACCCTTACTCCGAAACGTGAAATCTTTGTCAATCAGAAACAGATCAGTGAGGATAGATTGGAGGTGACTCTCAAGGAAGCACTAGCTGCCAGTGCCGATAAGATTGTCATTTTACGCGGTGATAAGGACGTGCTCTTGGGCGATACAGTTAAGATAATGTCGATCATCAAAAGGGCTGGCGCATCCGAGATTGCCATCGCCGCCGAAACCGAAAAAAGTCGCTAGTCAGGCCATTGTATTCATTGCACCCGCGTTCCCTGTTCGACAGGGAGCTGGCGTTGCGAACGTTCGAGTCCGTTTTGTCTCCCACGTTCTATATCTTGTTGGATCTCTGCTTGGCTTTTTCCTAATCGTTCAACCTCTAATTTCAGTTTCTTTTCTCTTTCCAGGAAGACTTCCAATTCCAAAGACTTCTGATTTCCAGATTGATAATTGATAGTAATTGAGTCCTTGCCGTTGGAACCATCGCTTGCTCGCGCAAAAACGTCGATCTGGTTGCGCCCTTCGATCACTGGCAGCGCGGCGGAAAAAAACCCGTCGGCCGCCAATCTCAGTTGACTGGCTTTCTGACCGCTGGTCTGGTTGACGATCTGAACGTAGTCCACGCCAACCGCTGATATGTTCTCGACCACCGACAGGATATCTACTGGCCGTGAAACGGGTGTGTAGGTGCCGCCACTTTGTTTGGCGATGCCGACGGCGGCTCTTGGATAAGAAAGCGCCTCTTCGCCTAACGCAAAAACGTGAACCTTGATTCCGGCCCTTCCAGCAAGTCGCGCCGCGTTGATGGCAAGGTCAGTGTCTTGCGGTGTCGCGCTTTTGCCTCCGCCGATGGGCATCGTCGGGAACCCGTCCGTCAAAAGAAACTCTACTTTTACCGCATCAGTTTTCTTTTCACTGCTTCCCATTCCCATCAGCTCGGTGATGCCGGTACGAATTCCTTCGACCATATTGGTGCCACCGTAAGCGCCTGCCTTATAAACTTCATCGAGGGCAAGGCGAACTCGATCGAACTCATGCGTGAGTGGCTGGACCAATTTTGCGCGCTCGCCGAAACTCACCACGCCGACCCGTGTCGTTTCGGAGTTCAGTTGCATTAGGAGCCTGCGGGCCGCAATCACCTCGGCGGCAAGTACAGAGTTTCTGAGGTTCCTCATAGCGGGCCCGCCTACGCTCATGCCGCCAATGAAAATCTGCGGAGTATTAAATCCTGAACCAGTTTCCGGTAGCTGATCCATTCCTGCCAAATCGATCCCGGCGTATTGAGCGGTGCTCCCGGACGCATCCAGAAGAAGCATGATGTCAACATTGGCTGAACGGGCGGCGGTTGTAGCCACCTTGCCGCTAACGAATATCAGGTTCTGTTCTTGGTTGATCGTAGCGCCGTCTTTTGGTGAGTGGATCTGCACTTTGGCTTCAGCGCTGAATAGTGGAAATGGCTGGCTTAGGCGGCAAACCAGCAAACTCGCGAGGAATGCGTACCGGAGAAAAATCGAGTTCATGGCGGTACCCCAGTTATTGAACGCTAACATGAACCTACGAGACTGTAAACGTCGCGATCTGGAGTTCGCGCGCCCTATTGAGTCGCCGCTTCGCTCCACAACAATGGTACTGAGGCTCGGTGCAACGAAGAACTAAGACCTGGCGATCGACATAAGAAGGAGAATACATTTTCGAGGCGATTCCTTGCAGTTGCAGTCCGGAGTTTTCCGCAGCCAACCGACGCACAAAATGGAATATGTGATGAAGAGATTGGGCAGTAAACTTGAGGAGACAACTTGAACTAGGACCTTTACGCAACAACACTGATACTGGGCACGTAGCTCGATCTTATAAGCATTCCACTGCCGCTCTTAAGCCCAATAGATAACTCTGCACGCCGAAACCGGTAATCTGTCCCACGGCTACACCGGCGATGTAAGAATGTTTTCGAAAAGCTTCTCTTTTATAAATATTGGAGATATGAATTTCGATGGCGGGGATACCGGCAGCTATGATGGCATCGCGCATGGCCACACTCGAATGGGTATAAGCCGCCGGATTGATCACAATAGCGCCGAACTGGCCTGGAGCTTGCTGGATCCACTCGACCAGTTCACCTTCATTATTGGACTGGCGAATCTCCACGGTGACGCTCAGTTGCTTGGCAAGCGAGCGTATCTCTCGGCCTATTTCTTCCAGAGTAAGCCTGCCATAAATTTCCGGCTGGCGTTTGCCGAGCAAATTCAAGTTAGGACCGTTGAGAATCAAAATTCGTTTCTTTTTTGCCATCATGCGCCAGTAAATTGTGGTAGCGGCTAGTCCGAGTTTTGGATATCCTATGTGCCGAGAGCGGCAGCAATTTGCTCTGCGGCCAACAGGTGGAAGCAAGTCTTACCGATGGCGGTGCAGACGACGAACTTAACCTTCCCGTCCGCTGTTTTTTTATCCAGTTCCATGCCTTCAATCAAAGACTGTGTCGAAACTTCCTGCGGTATTTCGGTTGATAATCCTGCCATTTTGATCAGTTTGATAATGCGGCCCAAGGTTCTCGCGTCGCAAAAGCCCTGCTGATAAGAGATAGCAGCAGCTTTCGCCATACCGATAGCGACTGCTTCACCGTGAAGATATTTGCGATAGTGAGTCGCAGCCTCCAAAGCATGTCCTACGGTGTGCCCGAAGTTGAGAACGGCGCGATGATCATCTTCTCGTTCATCTTTTTCTATCACCCGCGCCTTTATCGCACACGAGGTGGCGATCACTTCACTGAGTAACCGACGATCCAAAGCCAAAATTTTATCCAATTTCTCCTCTAAGCCGGCAAATAGTACCGGATCTTCAATAATGCCGTATTTTATGACCTCTGCCAGGCCGGCTACCAACTCCCGCCGCGGCAGTGATGACAACAGAGCCACATCGATGATTACTGCGCGGGGTTGATAAAACGCGCCGATCAAATTCTTGCCTCGGGAATGATTAACGCCGGTCTTTCCTCCGACACTTGAGTCTACTTGAGCTAGCAAAGTGGTCGGCATCTGCACGAACGGCATGCCGCGCAAATATGTAGCTGCAGCAAAGCCAGCGATATCTCCGACAACACCACCACCCAAAGCCACTAGACACGATTGGCGCTCAAATCTTTCGCTAATGAGACGGTCGAAAATCGTCGAAACAGTCGATAGCGTTTTGTATTCCTCACCATCGGGAATCAATATGGGAATAACCTCGAATCCGGAACTCTGCAGAGCATCGTGCACAGGGTCCAGATACAGTTGGGCTACTGTAGAATTGGTGACGACCGCAAGTTTCCCTTTGATCCCAGCTCGTTTGAGTAGATCGCCGGCAGCTGAAAGAATTCCTTCCCCGACGAAGATGTTATAGGATCGTTGTCCTAAATCGACTCTGACGGTCTGCATAGATCAACTATTGAGCCGATCCGGCGAGCGCAAGGATTTTGCCAACCACTTCATCGACGGTCAATTCGCTGGTATCGATTTCGATGTGAGCCTTAGCGTAGTATTGTTTGCGCTGCCTCAGAAGCTCGTTTATCCGTTGCGCCTTATCGGCTGTCATTAACAAAGGCCGCCGGTTAGCGCTACCGGCTCGCCGCACAATCGCATTAACGTCGGCCGTCAAACAAACAATTAAGCTCCTTTCTTGCAGAAGTCTCAAATTGTTTTCATGCAATACAACCCCACCGCCGGTAGCTATGACCTGCCCATCGTCCCGAAGCACCTGTGCAAGCGCTTGCATTTCTAACTGACGAAAGTAAGACTCCCCTTTCCTTTCGAAGATCTCTCGAACTTTGGAGCCCTCGCACTTCTCAATCGCTTTATCGAGATCGACGAATCGTCGTTTCAATCGCCGCGCAAGTTTTCGTCCCACGGCACTTTTACCTACGGCCATAAAACCGACGAGAGCAATGTTCTGATTAGCGTTTAATGGCAAGCGATTTAGAAGTTCTTGATTTGCTCCAGATAGCTTTCGTAATTACGGCGTATTTCTCGGAGCGAGTCTCCACCGAACTTCTCCAAAAAAGCATTGGCCAACTCAAAAGCTACAACTGATTCACCGACAACCGCGGCAGCCGGGGCGGCGCAGACATCAGAGCGCTCCACGGAGGCATCCGTCTGTTGCTTGGACCGTAGATCGACAGACTGAAGCGGACTCATCAAAGTAGAGATCGGTTTCATCGCAACCCGAACCACTAAAGGAGCGCCGTTCGACATACCACCTTCAGTTCCGCCTGAATTATTGCTGCCCCGGTAAAAGCCGGTCGGCACAATTCTCGGTGTGCCTTCGCTAACCATTTTGGCGGGATCGAAGAAGATCTCGTCATGAACCTGAGAGCCGCGGCGGCGGGCCATTTCGAAGCCAAGGCCGATCTCAACACCTTTGATTGCCTGGATGCTCATTAACGCCTGAGCTAATCGCCCATCGAGCTTCCGATCCCATTGCGTGTGTGTGCCTAAGCCCGGCGGCAATCCCAATGCTATTATTTCAAAAATCCCTCCGAGTGTGTTTCCCTCTTTCTTGCACTCCTCGATCAAGCCGATCATCTTTTCTTCAGCGGCGCTGTCCGCGGTGCGCACAGGAGACTCCTCCGCACGCGCATAGGCTTCGTCGTACGAAAGTCCGTCGAAGTTGGATGTGATGTTTCCGATAGACCGGATATAGCCCATCACCCGAATACCAAAAGGCGAAAGTATTTGCTTCGAGAAAGATCCTACCGCGGTCCGCGAAACTGTGTCGCGCGCACTAGCCCGCTCTAGAATATCTCGAATGTCCGAGCGGTCATACTTGAGGACTCCATTGAGATCAGCATGTCCGGGACGCGGCTTGGTGACTGCAATTTTTTCGTCACGGTCCTCCGGAGCCGCTGACATTTTTTTGGTCCAGTTTTTCCAGTCTCGGTTTTCGATGCCAAAGGATACAGGTGATCCAAGTGTTTCGCCCCAACGAACACCAGAGCGAATTTGAACCTCGTCTCTTTCGATCAACATTCTGCCACCGCGGCCATAACCTTGCTGTCGCCGCCATAGATCATGATTGATCTTCCCTGGATCAACAGGAAATCCAGCTGGGACCCCGTCAATAATCATTGTCAAACAGGGTCCGTGAGACTCTCCCGCGGTGAAATAACGCAGCATGCGGCGTATCCTAACCTATTATATTTTGCGAGGCTAGTGGTGGGAAACTGCAGTTGGTCGCGCCAAAGAGATCATAAAAGGAGCACGTTAAGACCAGAGCAGTACAAGCGATCACGTCAAAATGGGACACAGAATTGTCTAACCGTGACAGAGAAGATTCATTCACTCCGGTTCTAGCGCCAGGCAAATAGCTTTGGTGCTGTTGGGGTTTAAATGCTAAAATTACGGCTATCGTGAGGGACACCCATATGAGGAGCTTAGTGATTGCTTTATGTGTCATGGCTTGGGCGATTGAAGCGGAGTTGGCTGACGCGACATTCGTGATTAAGCTTAAAAACGGCAACGAGTTCGTTACCGGCCGACACTGGCAAGAAGGAACCCAGGTCATGTTTGATGTCTATGGCGGTGTGGTTGGTGTAGACAGAAACTTCGTCTCGAAGATCGCCCAGTCCGACAAACCGCTTCAGCTTCTTACTTTACCGAGTCAGGATGAAAAGCCTCGGGTCGCAGTGCGGAAAGATGAATCTGAGCCCAATAAAGCTTTAGCGCCTTCAAGCGGTAAAACGGATCACAAACAGGACCCAAATGATCCTATACTGAAAGAGTTTGAAGCGTTAAAACAAAAATCTAGCTCAGTGAATGGGATGTTAACATCCGAACTAAACGAATTTTCAAAAAACGTGGCAAGCCTTAAACGTAAGATCCAAACCAGCGGTGAGTCGAACCGATACTTGGAGGAGTTTACCGAGCTCTACAAAATAGGAGATGACCTGGAAAATCTCCTTAAGGAGCGACGTTAACGTTAATAGTCATGTTTCCAGCTGACGACTTTGAAGGCCTGAGAAGCCAAAGCTTTCTTTATTTTGCAACTGTCATAGCCCAAAGTATTGCCACCATTGATTGTGACATCGGTGACGCTCGAGGTTCCTGCATAGATTTGCCCGTAAACATTGATTCCAGCTCCGCCACCACCGTTTAGAGTCACTGACCCGGTCGCATAAATTAGCCCGTTCCAGGTGAAGCCTCCTCCCAAGACTAAGTCTCCCTTTACCAGAAGAATCCCATAGCCTGTGACGTTTTGCAGCTTTAGCCCTTGATCGTTCACTGGAGTGCTAGTGTCGGAGTAGACTGTGACGTAGTTGCTCGTACTTCCGTAGGTGCCGCTGTTTTGGTCCTCAGTCAACGTCGTTGTAGTAGAGGGCTTTAAGCTATCGATCAGGCCCTGAATATCGAGATCCAGTGTGCCATGCTGCGGAGTTGATGGGCTGCCTGACAGGGTTGGACTGCCGTTGAGAGTAGTGGTGGCGGGGTCCTTTGTATAAATCGGCCCGAGTGCCGTTTCTTGACTGCAAGCATCACTGCCATTGATGGTCAAGGAAGAACCGTTGCCGGTTACATCACCTTTCGAGTAAACGACCGCTGGGCTCGAAGCGACTGCGGTATTGACTTGTACAATGATCTCGACACGTGCTTTCGCACTGCTCGGGCCAGTTGCCACGGAGGTCAGCAATACTTTCCCATTGGCATCGGTCGTGTTCGACGTTCCGTCAGCGGAATCGTTGGTCAAATAAACAGCATACGAGCTTCCGTTGAGAGTGCCGCTAACGATAGCTTGATCGTCCGTCGTCGTACTGTAACCGTTGAGAACCCCATTAGCGCCTTTGCGTGTGGCACTGTTTAGTTCGTCGCTGAACGAACCAGCGTCGCTGCTCGACATGTTTTCTAATCGGAATGCCTGGCGCGCTCGTTCCGCCCCCGCCATCGCGACCTGGAGCGCCATCTGGTTATTTCTGAAGTTACCTCCTATCTTGATGTCTGTTGATGATAAGAGATAAGCGGTCGTACCGAGCAAGGTGAGCGCCGACAGCAATGTCAAAGCGGCAACAAGGAGGAAGCCCTGCTCGTTCTTCAATAATCGATCAATGGTGATGGCCGTGAATCTGCATTGAAGCATTGCTTATCCTCACAGTTATAGAGCCAAATTCCCGGGCGTAATCGTCGCCGACATAGTGTAAGTCCTGTATCCACCGTTAGAGGTAAAGTTCGGGTCAGGTTTCGCAGTTTTAGCGGTAATTGTAATACTTACCTGACGTATGTTGGCCGATACAGTTGTCGCTGCCCCCGCACTATCCAGATAATTGAAGGTAAACGCACTAATGTGCTCGGCGAGTATCTGGGCGCTACCGCTGCCTACAGCTCGGGTAATCTGCTCGTTCGCGTTATCGAATGCGTATGTAATTTGTTCATTGGCGGTGCTACTGGTGCTGATTGCTCCGTCTGAATTAAGATCCGCTTGAACCCTCAACTGTGTCGTGCTGTAAGTGACTCCGTTAAAACCTCCCCCATTGGGTTTGTAGCCGGCCATCTTTAATTCACGAGAAAGGATATCGAGCGCGCCTCGGGCGTTTTGCTGCATTTCATTAATTTGTTCTTGCGCATTATAAATTCGGGTTTGTGACATGAAGGTCGTTGTGACCGCAGCAAGTATCACCATTCCAATGCCCATCGAAACCATGAGCTCGACCAAGGTGAATCCGTTTGGATCTCTAAGCTTTATAGACCGCAAAAAATTCATTGGGCCAGAATTGTCTGAAGAGAAACCGAGCGAGCCGCATTATTGCTCTCAGCCCAACTCACCGTAACCGAAATCGTTTTCATGTTAGCGCTTGGCGAATCATTTGTAATGACAGTAGTCCGGGCAAAGTTCACGTTGCCCATGCTAACTGTTACGGATGCTGCTGGAAAATTAGCTGTGGTTGCATTCACATACCCTCTATTCTGAACAGCCTCCAGCTGGGTCTGAGCAATCGCTGTCGCCGACGTAAGATTCTTGCTGAAGAAATTTCCGCGAATGACTCCGGTGGCTAGACCTAACGTGCCAAGCAGGCCGGTCGTTAAAATCAGCGCTGTTACAAGAACCTCAATGAGAGTGAAACCTCGCTCTGTGCTCACTATCATAAGGCGGCTCTTTCGAGAGTTTCTGCCCATGTTAGTTGATTTTTACGTTGCCCGTCGGACTGACAACCACGGTCTTGGAGCCGCTTGGATTGCTAACCGTTACCGTGGTATCTGAGTTAGCCGTCCCGCGCCCGTTGAAAGTTGGCGTAGAGCTGGAACCAGTCACCGCAAAAGTTACGTCGGAGTAATTTGTTTGAAGATTTATAGTTACCGTTTCATTAGCGTCTGCTGACCCGTTACCATTGGCATCGTTGAAGATCTGAAAGCTGTGATCGTTCAAGAATGTGACGACGGAGGTGTTGTTATTCTGCACGGCGTTAGCTCGCGCCCAATTGAGTCTGCTTAGGACTTCTCTCGCTGCGCCATTTAGCCGCATACTCGGTTGAAAGGACAAAAAACTGGGAATACCTACGGCGGTTACTATTCCGATAAGGCTTACTACCGTCATCAGTTCCCCGATCGAGAAGCCGCTAACATCAGCTAGAATTCTTTTGCCTGACTTTAACATCATGAATGGGATTGAAACTGCCAATTTATGTGATTCCGCTCTAAAGGTTGCGCGCAACGCCACCTACAAGTGCGAGCAGAAATTGTACCAAACACTGACGCACAATTATCTCCGTAAACGTCCCTACCGTCCCTGAACTCTTCCAAGTGGGCCACGCGGACACCATGGTTGCACCGATATGGTCACGTCAGCAGGAAATTTCGACAATATTGGCTCATCTGACACAGAACGGCGAAAATTCATGACTAAGGGGGCGTACGCAGGCGAAACGAACGTTATAAAATTCTTAATGGCCCTATGATAGTTCGAACAATTGATACGTGCCTGTGAGAATTTAGTCGGCCGGACCGAGACAAACTACCATCCAAACTTCTAGAAAGATAATGTATCACCGCGTGCAGGGAGGGCATTAGACCTAAATATTGCATAGTTGCCTACTGCTCAACGCCGATGACAAAGATCTAAAATCCATTTCTGGAGATGCCTTACCATGGTATATTCGATACTTATGAAACGACTAATCATTTTTTATTCTGCAACCGCCGCTCTCCTTCTAAACAATCTTCCTTTATTCGGGGATTACACGATAGTTTTGAAGAACGGTCGCCGCTTTAATGTACAAAACTTTCGCGAAGAGGCGGGCATAGTAAAACTTCACGGCTTCGGCGGTGAAATCTCTATTCCCAAGGATCAGATTCAGACGATCAAGCCGGCCGTGGGAGCGAAATCTTCCACCGAGGCACCACTGCGATCCGCGCCTGTAACGGTCCCAGAAGATAGAGTACCTGCTCTAGAACGACCAAGCACTGCCACACAAAACCTTACGGAGCACCCGCATAGTGAAGCGAAAGAGATCACTAAACCGAACGTGAAGGAAGATGCCTACCGTCAACTGATCAAAAACATTGATGATCAGCTAAAAGAACTTAGACGTCGATACGCTGCGGAGACTCGCGGTAACACAGGAGTCGACCCGTTCTTATTCACGACCGAAGAAGCCTTTAGAGGTCACCAGGAGGATCTTTTGTCGCGACTGAGAGACGCTCAATATAAGGCGCAGGGACTGCCCTCCGGAGGCGAGGCACAATCTCCTCCATTTTCCACGAATCCACCACCAGCCTACACGGAAAAAGAGAAATTACTCAGTGATTTAAGGAAGCAGATTATCGAGCTCGAGAGCGAGCGTGAGCGTGTGATTGCCGAGATGAAAAGAAACGACATGGACACTAGCTCATTATATTCAGACTAATTCAGTTGTCGTATTGCGGCGGCAGTGGGATCCAAAATCCCTCTGTGCATGTTAATCGGTGCGCATAGCAACTCTAAGGCACAAACTTTTTGTTACTCCAGCATTCAACCAATCCGTACACACTAAATCCTAAGTACCGATTCCTCGCGCAAGGCGCCTTATTTGGTACGAGACGTAGTCCTGCTGCAATCGTGCCTCACCTTAGTGCGTTGCATTCGCTGCTTCTGTCTTGGTTTTTTCCATTTGGTTGCGCCAAAGCTGCTCGGCTGATGGAAGATTTTCTGAACCTGCTGCAGCAATTCTCGGCGTAATAAAGACCACCAATTCTTCAAAGTCTTTCTGAAATCGCCAGTTTCTAAAGAGCCAGCCGAAAACAGGAATGTCTTTGAGGTAGGGAATTCCACTTTGGGAATCCGAATCAATGTCCTTGAGTATTCCGCCGATTACGATCGTCTCACCATCTCGGACAAGCACGTTTGCTTCTGCCTCGCGATTAAGCTCGTCAAAGGGAATCACACCTGCAGTTCCACCGGAGACTGTTGACGAATTGGCGACCGAACTCGACTTCACTTTTATATTCATCAAAACGAATCCGTCGCTCGAAACCTGAGGGGTAACAGTGAGATTGATACCCACAGGAATTTTTTCCGTTGCCACTGCCGTACCGGCAGCGGCCCCGCTGCCACTAGCTATGTTTGTCGAGCTAGGCAGCGCAATCCGTAAAATTCTTTCGCTTTTGATGGTTGATGGCACGTTATTCAGCGTGACTATCGACGGCCGCGAAATGATTTTAGCGTTTCCTTCGTTCTCAGCGGCCGTGATAAAACCATTCAAGTTAGCCGGCGTGTAACCAAACCGGAAACCCGTGCTCGGTACCGGAAAGGGCGGGGCAACCGTGTTGGCGCTTCCTGCAAAGGGACTACCGGCCAAGAATCTTGAACTAGCGACAACGCGCCCATTAAATATCGCATCGATTTCAGTTCCTAAGGCTCTGGAAAACGTCGGCGTCGTCTCCACTAGATTTGATTCGATTAGAACTTGAGCCGTTCGCAAATCGAGTTTTGCGACGAGAGTACTTACATCTTCTATGCTCTTTTGCAGGTCCCGCAACATGATCGTGTTGCTTCGCTCATCAATGACCAAGGCGGCGTCGGGCCGCTTGCTCATGAGCGGCTTCACCTTGGACTCAAGCTCTTTCACCTTAGCATAGTTGATACTGTAGTAGACTGTCTGCAGTGGCTCCAGGTCATCTCTCGCTCTCCTGGCGGCTACCAAAGCGTCTCTGTCAGACTTGAATCGGCCAGCTGTGGATATTCGGATCACGTTGCCGATCTCTTCTTTAGCCAAGCCATTGGTTTCAACAATTAGGTCCATCGCTTGGTCCCACGGCAGTTCGATTAGACGAACGGTAACTTTACGGTTGACGTCGTCAGTGACCATGATGTTATTGCCGCTAACTTCCGCGAGGAGCCGGAACACATTCTTTATGTCGGCATCCTTAAATTCCAGCGATATCTTCTGACCCGTATATTTCTTATCCTCAGCCTTAGCCTGACCCGCCACAGAAGATTTAACGTCCTCGCTCGAACTCTTTAACGACGACGTCGGTCCGGCTGACCGGATGTCTGAACGTACTCCATCTTTGAAGAGAACCGCTTGCTTTTTTGCTGTCGCATCGGGGTTAAAAAGACCGATCACTATTTTCAGACCGCCATCTTGAGGGGTGACCACATATGCGGGCACGGTAGCGGCCGCAATGTCGGCGGCCAACCGGATATTGGCGTCATTGGCAGTCAAGCGTAACGTTCCAACCCAATGCGTGTCGATACGAAAGCTCTCACTTATGGGGACCCGTTTAATATCGCTCAATAAATCGAGAACAATTCGTGACGGCTGTGACAGAGGAAAATGCCGAAATTCAGAGACCGGCTGTGAAAACTTAATTGATATTGTTGTTTGGCCACCCTCTTCGAGGACTGAAAGATCCTGTAGCTTTAGGAGTCCAGAGGGCGTCTGCTCTTCTCGGGTGCTAGGTTGCGATAGAACGGTCGGTGATTGAGCAGTAGCTTGGTTTCGGCTGACTACAGGGACTTTACTCGCACTATGCCCACAACCTGATAAAGCCGCCCCATGAACGATTGCCAAAATGAGGAATAAGGCAGGCGATCCACTTTGGGTGATTCTCTGAACCCGCCGATTCAGACAAAGCATGAATTTTCTCTCTCCTTGTTCATTGCTGTTAATCTGTTGATAGTTTCATGGAGACTTCGCGGGTTTTTTTCTTGCCAGAGACATCTTCAAAAGACTCCTCAACAACCACTTGGTCGCGATGAATTCCTTTCACCTTGCCTTCGCTCCCGCCTATCGGTGTGCCCACTAGAATGGTGTAGCCAAAGCCTGCGTTGTCTTCTATCATCGCTCTCGGCTCTTTGACGTCCCAAACGATCCCAACGACCTTAAGTTGTCCCAGCTCGAACCGCTCGAGAGGAGATAAATTGTCTCGGGACCGGGTACCGGTCCTTGTCTGAATGCTAGGCGGCCGAAAAGGATCGCGATTAACTTTCCGAATAAATTTCGGCGACTCAGGCTCGGGATTCTTTTTTTTCAAGAGCGCTGCATCATCGGGTTCCCCGTTCGTTTTAGTTTCCTCTTTGTCACCAAAGACCTGCCTCAACCTCGCGTTCGCCGCTTCAGTAAGTACCCCCAGACTTTTACCGATCGTCGCAGGCGTCTTTGTCAGCCTATCCACCGCCTCTTTGGTCTTTTGAGATGGAGTCTGAATCTGCTCCTGAGCGATAACAAACTCGATTACTAAAGCTGTCGCTAAGATTACGGTCACAGCACGTAAAGAGAAACTCAACAAAGCTCCCATGATCTCTATTTTTTGGCCTTCAACGCGTTGGCCTTTTCTTCGGCGATTTTTTTCCGCTCCGCCTCCTCCAGGAAACGGTATGTGGTCGCGGTTGTTGTAAATTCGAGAATCATCTGATCACCTGATATCGTAGGATTCTTAAACCCGACATTATCAATATTGATTAACCTCGTGAGCCTTCCGACCGCATCAAAAAACAAGATCACGTTGTGAAACGTGCCTTTAATGTTGATTTCTACTGGTATCTCCGCGTAGAAATCCTTGTAGTTTTCGGCTCTCGGACGAAAGAGATTGATGTCTAGTCCGGACTCTTGGGCTTTTGCCGCAATACTAGACAAAAGATCGGCAATTTCCTTCTTACTAGGAAGTTGCGCTATCGCCTCTTTTAATCTTACATCCAGCTCGCCCAGTTCTTTTTGTAGCTTCGGCAAATTAGCCGCGCGCTTTTGTTTGATGCTTTTCTCATTTTGTGCCGCCTCGATGTCTTCATTCAACTTGGCTACTTCGTCAGCTTGCGGACTATAAAGAAACGAGTAAAAAGCCGCGGATATAAGGATGATCAACCCGACCAAAATCCCGAGCTTTTGACCTTTGGGCCGGTCGAGGATGTTCTCAACGGCGGCGTTCAACTCTTGTTTCCTTGCGGATTCGCCTGAGTAGGAGCTGAGGAGCTAACCGGAGTCGGCGGAACCCGATAAGAAATGCCGGACTGAATGGAGAATTTTTTAAAGGGCCCTGTCTTCTGATCCGCCTGGGTTGTTTCTACTAATTCGACATCTCGGAAGTGACCAGATCGAGATAACGACCTGATAAACTCGGCCACCGACTGATTATCCGTAGCCAACCCGTTCATTATAAGGCTTCCGCCACTTTGCTTCAGTTCGACTAACCAAAGGCTCGACGGAATGGCCGCCGCGAGGCTGTCCATAACCATGATCGGACCCATCTTCTGGCCGCGCAGGTCCTCGATCACTT
>JAICEJ010000044.1 GCA_025924215.1 Candidatus Binatia bacterium | reverse complement strand
GAAGCCCGCATCCCGCAGGCGTTGGTTCGAAACGATGTAATTGCGCTTATCGGGATCGGTTCCCACCTGACCGAAGTGGATGTAAAAGTTAGGCACGTAATCTTTAATCTTCAAAGCCAGCGCCTCCTTTGAAAGATTGGCGCTATCGAGCCCCGCGTTATACGGCCGGCCCGCCATTTTCTTGCCATTTACGATGCAATGAATAAAGCAATCCGCGACGTCGCGTATATGGATATAATTTCGCTTGAAATCTTTTTCGAAGATCACGATATAGCCGTCCGTGACGGCGGCATAGACAAAGTGATTGACAAGCAGATCAAGACGCATGCGAGGCGACATGCCGAAAACCGTCGCAAGGCGGAGCGTGACCGTATTGGTCCTTTCCAGGATCTCCGCTTCGGCATCGGTTTTGGTTTGTCCATAAAGCGAAATCGGCTCGAGCGGAGTGTCCTCGGTACAAAAGACATCTCCCGATTTGGTGCCATAGCCGCTGTTGGTGGTTGGATAGACGATCAACTGATCGTTGCTGCGCAAACGCGCAAGCAGTCGAATGGCTTCAAGATTGACCGAACGAGCCAACCATGGATCGCGATCGCATGCGGGCGCGCCGACGATCGCCGCAAGAGGAATAAGCACGTCCGCGTGTTTAACCAGCCGGCGCATCAACTGCTCATCGCGCGCATCCCCGACGATGAAATCAAACTGAGGGCTGGCGCAGAGATGAAACAAGCTTCTTTGGCGATAAATGAGCCCATCCGCTGCGGTCACTCGATATCCAGCCGCGAGCAAATGCTCACACAAAACAGATCCCAAATAGCCGGCGGCGCCGGTGATGACGACATGAGTTGGCATTATTGCTTGGATAGTCCTTTGATTTTGTGACGATGGTGCTGACTCATTTCCATACCACATTCAAATGAGAGATTGTAACTGACGAGGAAGCTTTTTATGTGCGGGTAACTATCCGGTGTGCTGCAGCGCCGTCGTTTCTCACAGACCGAACTCCTCTAAACAACGCAATATTGAAGCACAGAAGCTTTCAACAACAGTCAGTGCTTTACAGGTCACCGCAGTGAGCTCTGCTCAGACCCACCTAGGCCGAGCAAGCTCACCGCAAAATTGAAAGTAGTTTTGGCAGGGTTGATGTCGCGGTGTATCCCCAACGTTAAAGTCCAACACTCGCAGCGGGACAGAAGTTTAGCGGCGGCTCGAACGTTTAAGAAGCGGTTTTCTCGCGCATCGTATGTCGTATTGACGTTGGTTAACAGGTGATCCGTGAGATGATAGAGACCTCCCAAAACCAGATTGCCAACGGTGGTCTTGTTTACAACCGATGGGCAAGCCGGATCCGTCGGGTTGTCGATACAATCGACATTGGCATTCTCGGCTAAGAAACCATTAACACCCCTGCTCAGGTAATGGTAACCGATGCTGATTGAGTTAGGCCGGTTAAAGTCTGCGTCCAAATAGAGACGCGTCGGCGGTCGAGGATCGCTAAACGTCACATTCGCGCGGGCTTGAGTTACGTCCCAGGGTCCAGGGTCAAATCCGCCATCAAAATTAAAGCTGAGATAATTTGTCGGGGTGAAAAGCAGGTTGATATCCAAGTCGGATAGCGAATCACCGCCTTTTCGTTCTTTGTCGATGTCATAGGTTAACGCAAATCTCAAAGATCCCATATAGCGCACATCTCCGCCGAAACCGACATTAAGTGGTTCAACCCGTTGATCAGCTTCGAGAACTGTTAGGGGACTGATAGGTTTGCCTAAGAAGCGATTCGTTACGCCGAAGGTAACAGCGTTCCTGCGGCGAACTCGGTCGATGCCGTCCATGATCGGAATTCGGCTCTGGTCGGTACCAGGAACAAACAGATAACTCAACTCAGGCTCAACCACATGCTTTATTCTGCTCAGTCCTAAGCCGCTCCATGGAAACACTCGACCCAGCGATGTGCCGATATTGCCGCGGATTTCAACAAGCTCACGGGAAACATTGTGGTCGGACGACTCGACCGTCTCATAGAGGTGGTAGAGCGTCTGGCGCGGCGCAATCGATAACGAGCCGAATAAATAAGATGACGTGCGCAGCGGCAGGAGAAGTTCCGGCCGAAGATCCAAGCGCATGCCATCGCCGCCTTGTCTCCGGATGTAGTTCACCCCTTCCGCGCGCCAGCGCATTTCCAACGGAAAATCTTCCAAGCCTTTTCTTCCCCAAAAAGAAATTTGCGGCGTTCGATGCAAAGTCATCGCATCCGGCTGGACGAAATCCTGATAGAAATTCCATTCGCCTTGTAGATGAGTGTCTCCCCAGCTCCTGAAAACCCCGAATCTAGAAGTGGCATAACGGCTGCTTCGGATGTCGCCTTGCGCCGTCGGCGAAAGGTCGAAGCGTTCCACCAACTCTCTTGTAAATAGATCGTCTCCGTAAGCAGCAATGTCGCTATAGGTCAGCCAGTTTGAAGCGAAGTCATAACGATGCGTTCCTATGACTCCCCAGCGATCGATAGGGATCTCCGGGTCCGCGATAGTCGAATCGGCAATGGATCGCTGGTCGCGCCATCGTTCGTTGAAATAACTGGTTTGCAAGAGGAAATCGGAGTCACGATCAAAGAGCGTGCGGAATTCGTTCAAAAAACCGTAGCGCGCCGAGCTCTGATAATCGAACGCCAATGTGGTATCGGTGCTTTTGGACAGAGCCCAGAAGAAAGGCTGCTGAAAACGGAAACCTTCTTCCGTCGAAGACCCGAGTTTTGGGAACAGGAAACCGGTTTGCCGCTCGGTTTTCAATGGGAAAAACCCGTAAGGGAGATAAAAAACCGGGATGTCATAAATATAGAAATAGCCGTTTTTGACCGTGCCGAGGCCACCCGCTGTCAGGTCGAGTTGTTCAGCTGAAAACTTCCATGGCGCCGGGCCCGATTCGCACAGGCAGGTGGTAAAAAAGCCTTCATCAACGTGATAGGTCTGGCCGCCCAACTTCTGAAATCGGCGGCCGCTTATGCTGATGTGCCCTTGTTCAATAAACAGGTCGGCGTTGGTAATTTCGCCGGTTTCGTTTCCCAGGTTTAGCCGTATGGACTCTGCGGAATTTATTTTCCATTCGGGATCGTCCAGCGCAATCTTTCCTGTCGCCTCGATGTCTTGAGTGGTCCGGTTTACATTAATTTGCTCGGCCTTAAGTGTGGTTCCTAGGCGCTCGATTTCGACGTTGCCGCTGGCTTCGATCTGAGCGCCGCTTTCGCTGACCGTCAACTTGTCAGCCGTCACGTTGATTTGACCGTCCGAGCCGCTACCTCGCTGGGTTGTTTGTGCCTGCCCATAACCTGCGCCTGCGGACAAACACCACAGGGCGAAAATATTGATGAGAAGAATTCTTCTTGGCTTCATTTTCTACGGCCGGGAGAACTCAGTTGATGTTACTGTGCCCAGATTGTCTTGTCTGCGCCATGGTTGTGAGCAGAGGGCGTACTTCGCCAAGCAGGTAAAGCGATCCTGTGATGACGATCACTTCATTGGGTGCGGCGCTTTGGACGAGAGATTCGACAGCTAAACGGGGATCCGGAATAACCTGAGACTGAAGTTTGCCAGCCACTTGCTGTTGCAACTGAACCGGGTCAGCGCTCCTTTCCAGTTGACTGACTCGAGTAAAAACGATCTCATCCACGACCCCTGCCAGAGTGTCCAGCATGAATCGCCAGTCTTTATCCTCCATGACGGCAAACAACATTCTTATTCGTCGGCCGCCCCGCAACTGGCGAAGTTCATCGATTAGAACGTCGATGCCTTCCCTATTATGCGCGCCATCAATGATCACGGTCGGATCCGTTAAGATCACTTCCATCCGTCCAGGCCATGATACATTTTGCAAACCAGAACGTATTGCTACCTCGCTGGCGGGGAATCGATCGTCGACGACCTCCAGCGCCGCAGTGGCAATACCCGCGTTACGAATTTGATGCGCGCCGCGCAGCGCCACTGTGAGGTTCGGCAAATTCCATTTCGCACTCTTATAGTCGAAAGCGCCGTTACTTTTCAACTTTAAAGTGAAGTTTTGTCCCAATCGGTAGCTTGCAGCTTGGTTCTTATGAGCTATCTCCTCGATTACCTCCGTAGCTTCCGGCGGCAGAGTGCCACAGACGACCGGAACGCCTTTTTTGATGATGCCGGCCTTCTCCCGCGCAATGGAAGCTATATCAGAGCCGAGAAAAGCTTCATGGTCTTTAGAGATAGTTGTGATCACGGATACGATTGAGCGAACTAGATTAGTGGCATCGAATCGACCGCCAAGCCCGACTTCGATCACTGCCAGGTCAACCTGCCGGCGGGCAAAATATACCAATGCCATCACCGTTACGATTTCAAAAAACGTCAAGAGAATATTAGCCGCCTCTGTTCGACGCCAAATTTCGTCGGCGAGCGCGACAACTTCATCCGGCGTAATTTCTTCGTCGCCAATGCGCATGCGTTCGGTGAAGGAGACCAAATGCGGAGAGGTATACAGCGCGGTGCGATAACCGGCGCAGCAGAGGATTCGATGCACCATCGCGGCAGTCGATCCTTTACCGTTGGTGCCGGCGATGTGAACAGAAGGAAATGTTTTCTCCGGATGATCAAACAGCGCCAGCGCCCGTTCCATCCGCTCCAGGCGCAAATCGATAATGCCGCCGCGCAGGTTATAAATTCGATTCAGAGTTTCTACGTAGGCATCCATAGGGTTTGATACTCACCTGGGAGAGGGTACCTGTAGGAACCGGGGCTCTAGCGTTTTCGACCGTTACTTCGGGATCTTTTCATCGCGCGTTTGATCTTCGAGACAAAATCGCCGGCGGCTTGGGCCTTGGCCAAACTACCGCTGGCGCGCTCGATAGTTTCAACCAGCGCGCTGCCAATAACCACTGCATCGGCGAATTCAACGATCCATGCGGCTTGCTGCGGAGTGGAAATGCCGAATCCAACACCGACTGGAATAGACGTCATCCGTCGCACTTGGGCTATCTGAGAACGCAGCCGCTCATCCAGGGATCGCCGCGCTCCAGTGACTCCGGTCACGGATACGTAGTAAATAAACCCGCGGGCCTTTTGAGCCACGAGTTCTAAACGCGCCTTGCCGCTAGCCGGAGACAAGAGAAAAATCAAGTCCAATCCTTCGGCGTCAGTCCAACGCTTCAACTCCTCGCCCTCTTCCGGCGGCAGGTCGACACAGAGAACACCGTCCGCTCCGGCTCGCGCCGACTGGCGGGAAAACTCTTCTAAGCCGAATCTAAAAAATGGATTGAAATAACCAAAGAGAATTACCGGAATCTCAGAAGCGGAGCGGAATTGCCGAACCATTTGCAGAATCTGGGTAAGAGTAAGCTGATTCTTCAACGCGCGTTCGGACGCGCGTTGAATCGTCGGGCCGTCCGCAGTCGGATCGGAGAAAGGAATTCCCAGCTCGATGCAATCGGCTCCACCCGCTTCAAGGGCGCGCATTATTGCGAGCGTGGTCTGGAGATCCGGATCTCCGGCCGTGATAAACGGAATGAGCGCCGCTTCGTCGGCCTCTTTAAGCTGAGAGAATTTTTTTTGTATTCGACTCATCCTGAATCAAGTTGTAAGGTTGAGCTGAAAGCTTACTGGGCGGCGTTTCGGCGGCGCTAAGATCTGTGGCAAGCACGATCCACCGGTGCCTACAACTTCACTCCCAGGTAATCTCCCACGGTGCCCATATCTTTATCACCCCTGCCGGATAGATTAACCAAGATTGTCTTACTTTTCCCTAATCGCGGCGCGAGCTGCATCACGGCAGCGATGGCATGAGCGCTTTCCAGCGCGGGGATGATTCCTTCAACCTGAGCGAGAAACTGGATCGCCTCCATCGCTGCGCGATCGGTAGCCGACACAAACTCGACTCGACCCAGATCCTTGAAATAGCTCAGCTCGGGTCCGACGCCCGGATAGTCCAATCCGGCAGCGATCGAATGGGTCTCACGGATTTGTCCGGCATCATCTTGCAAAATGTAGCTCTTGCTGCCATGCAACACACCCACCTCGCCGCCAAGAACCGAGGCCGCGTGCTTGCCGCTTCTCAGCCCGCGTCCGGCGGCCTCGACACCGACCATCCGCACATTTCGATCGTTTACGAACGGGTAAAACAATCCCATGGAGTTGCTGCCGCCGCCGACGCATGCAACCAGGCAATCAGGGAGTCTGCCTTCCTGTTTTAATATTTGCCGGCGCGCTTCTTGTCCGATCACCGACTGAAAATCGCGCACCATCATTGGGTATGGATGAGGGCCGGCCACGGAACCGATCAAATAATACGTGTCGAAAACATTGGTCACCCAATCGCGTAACGCTTCGTTCATCGCGTCTTTCAAGGTCTTGCTGCCGGATTCGACGACGCGCACCTTAGCGCCAAGAAGCTTCATCCGAAAAACGTTGAGCGACTGCCGAGCGACGTCTTCCTTTCCCATGAAAATTTCGCACTGCATGCCGAATCGCGCGGCTACGGTTGCCGTGGCAACGCCGTGCTGCCCCGCGCCGGTCTCCGCGATGATCCGCGCCTTTTTCATTCGCCGGGCCAGGAGAATCTGGCCGATGGTATTGTTGATCTTATGGGCGCCGGTGTGACAAAGATCTTCCCGTTTTAGATATATTTTGGCCCCACCCAATTTCTCGGTGAGCCGTTCAGCAAAGTAGAGCGGAGTTTCCCGACCGGCATACTCCCGCAGGTGAAGATGAAACATTTTTCGAAAGGCGGAGTCACGACGCGCCTTACCGTAAGCCGCTTCCAGCTCCATGAGAGCCGGCATCAGTGTTTCGGCGACGTAGCGCCCGCCATATGGACCAAAATGGCCGCGTCGGTCAGGCAGCTTCTTTAGCTGCGCGGATGAAGTGTTTAATTTTTTCATGGTCTTTAACACCGGGCCGGACCTCTACGCCGCTGCACACATCGACGGCGTAGGGATGAAGCCGCCGAATAGCGTCGGCGACGTTGTCGAGATTTAGCCCGCCCGACAGAATTACTTTTCCAGTATCGAATCCTTCCAACCATTCCCACGGAAATGACGCGCCGGAGCCGCCGTATCCGGCCGACCAAGAGTCGAGAAGGTAATAATCCACAGGGAACTCCTGAATCTTATTCAAAGAATCTTTATCTTTGAGCCGAAAAGCCTTGATCACTCGGATGCCCCAGCCACGGCAATCATCGGGACTCTCCTCGCCATGGAATTGGACACCTTGATACCCGGATTGCCCGTCAGGCAGCGCGCCGGCAGCTAAAATTTGTCTGATCCGCTCTTTGGCCTCGTTCACGAACAACGCGACATTACATGACCTCGCCGGCAATCGGCGCACGATGGCGCGAGCTTCATCCGGCGCAAGATAGCGCGGGCTTGGCGGATAGAAATTAAAACCGAGCGCGTCGGCGCCATATTCCAACGCCTTCTCGGCATCCCCCAGATTTGTAATACCGCAGACTTTTACCTTAACCATTGATGATGGGCCGATCTCATAAGCAATATTAGATTGCGGGCTGCTTTCGGTACGAATCTAGAATCGCAGCAACTCTTGAAGCTTCTCACCCGGACTGGGGGCGCGCATGAGAGATTCGCCGATGAGAAAGGTATGGATGCCCCACCGTTCAACTTGCCTGATTTGTTCAGCGCCGTCGATACCGCTCTCACAAACAGTCAGAGTACCGGCGGGAACTCGCGATG
The DNA here is from genome assembly GCA_025924215.1 of Candidatus Binatia bacterium. Classification (GTDB taxonomy): domain Bacteria; phylum Desulfobacterota; class Binatia; order UBA9968; family UBA9968; genus WHTF01. The sequence goes on along the minus strand of JAICEJ010000044.1, from coordinate 9,244 downwards.
CCAGCTTCTCCGTAGTTGCCAAGTTGACTTCAAAGGTCCTGAGATCCCGGTTGTTAATGCCGATTATTTCCGCGCCCGCCTGCAGCGCTTGCTCCAACTCTTCCTCATTGTGCACTTCGATTAGGCTGTCGAGCGATAAAGCAGCCGCTATTTCCCGCAGTTCGCGCAGAAGTGATGGCTCCAGCAACGCGGCAATCAGCAAGACTGCGTCGGCGCCATAACTTCGCGCCTCGGTCATCTGGTAGCGGTCGATGATGAAATCTTTTCGCAACAGCGGCACCTTAACCGCGGCTTTAATCTCTTCCAGGTATGTCAAACTACCCTGAAAAAAACGCTCCTCGGTGAGCACCGAAATCGCGCTGGCGCCATGATCGGCATAATCTCTGGCGATAACCACCGGACTGAAATCTGCCCGAATCAAGCCTTTCGATGGCGAGGATCGTTTGATCTCTGCAATGATGCGCCGGGTAGGGCCATTCAGGCTCCGGGCAAAGCCCCTGGTCGGCTGATGATACAATGGCCGCTCATGCAATGCCGCCAACGGAGTTTGCTTCTGCCGCTTTTCAACTACCGCGCGCACATGCTCGACAATGTCGGCGAGAAAGTCAGCCATGCCTTAGCCGGCGTTGGTCAGTTGCGCCAAGTGCTCGAGTTTTTGCCGCGCTTTTCCCGAATCGATGGAATCTGCCGCAACCCGGATGGCGTGTTCGAATGTCTCGGCTTTCCCGCTGACGTACAATGCTGCGCCACTATTGAGTAGCACCACATCCCGCGCAGGGCCCTTCTCACCTTGGAAAACGCGCTTGATTATCGCGGCACTCTCGGTGGCGCTGCCGGCGTGGAGAGCTTCCAGAGGATATATCTTGAAACTTAACTTCTCCGGTTCGAGCGTATACTCTTTGACTTCGCCGTGGCGCAACTCGGCGACTTTTGTCGGGCCGCACAGCGATATCTCATCCAACCCCTCCATGCCGTGAACCACCATGGCGCGCGCGCTGCCCAAATTTCTCAACACGTGAGCGATCACCGACACGAGCTCACCATCGTAAACGCCGATCAATTGGTGGTTTGCCATCGCCGGGTTGGTGAGCGGCCCAAGCAAATTAAAGATCGTTCGTATACCGATATCGCGGCGCGGTTGCACGGCATATTTCATCGCTTCATGGAGCAGCGGGGCGAACAAGAATCCGATGCCGATCTTTTGAATACAGCTTTCAACGCATTCTCTGGGAGCATCGACTTTAACGCCCAATTCTGCGAGCACATCGGCGCTTCCCGACTGGCTCGACACCGAACGGTTGCCATGTTTGGCAACATCGACTCCAGCTCCCGCCGCGACAAAGGCCGAAGCTGTCGATATATTAAAAGTGCCTTTTTGATCCCCGCCAGTGCCACAGGTGTCCAACACAACTTTAGAACCGACTTGAACACGATGGGCCTTTTCGCGCATCACACGCGCGGCGCCGGTAATTTCCTCTACGGTCTCTCCTTTCATACGGAGGGCGGTGAGAAAGGATGCCACCTGCAAAGGTGTCGCCTCTCCTGTCATAATCTGATTTATGACATCGACGGTTTCCTCTTCGGAAAGGTTATTGCGTTTGACCAATCTCTCGATCGCTTCTCGGATATTCATAATCGCCTGAATCTTCAGTCATCTGCTCGTGGCATACGCTTTGGCCAAGTGTTCCTTTCTTTTCAAAGCTTCTTGTGTTTTCTCGGCTTCTTCACGTGACTCAAAACGGCCTACTCGAACTCGATACCAGACTCTTCCCTGACTGCGTGACTCAGATAAGTAGGCGTTGTAGCCTTTATCCCTGAGCCTATCAACCCAGGTTTTGGCGGACTTTTCATCTGGAAATGCGTTGACTTGAACAGTCCAGGGCTTGCGAGATTCCTTAGCATCAGCTTCAGCAGGCCGAGGTTTGCTGGCAGCAGGCGCGGGCTTGTCCTCAGCCCGTTTGGCCACTGATGCCACCTCTTGCTTGGTCGACACTCTAATGTCTTTGGAATCAGCTTTAGAGTTTTTCTCGGCTTTTTTGGCTTCTCGCGTTTCTTCTTCGGACCGGGCTTGCGCCGGAGCCGGCCTAGTCAAGGTGTCATAAAAAGTTATGTCTTCCTTCGAGGCAACAGTCCCTGAGTTGGCCCCCTGCGTCGGTCTGATAGGAATTCTCATCGCCGGCTCGGCCGGTTTGACAATTTTCCGTTCTTCCATCCCCTGTCCCACCAACATGCCCAAAAAGAAAACAATCATGGAAGCAACGCTAAAGCCGCAACCCAGCAGGAGGAACTGGCCGCGGCTGAAGTAGAAGCGTTTATCCTTTCCCTTGCGATTCTCTGTCATAGATGCCGTTCCTTTAGTGTTAACCTGGCGATCGTCACCGTTCGACGTCAGATCGCGAATTCATCTTCATCGGAGCATCGATGCCCAATAATGTCAGGCCGCGGCGAATGGTCAATTGGACGATGTGCGCCAACAACATGCGCGCCCGGGTCAACTCTCGATCTTCGGAGAGTATGCGAGTCCGATTGTAGTAGCGATGGAATTCTCCAGCTAAATCCAACAGAAAAAAAACCATGCGGTGCGGTTCGAGCTCTCGAACGCTCTCTTCCAGAACATCGTTAAATTGAGCCATTCGGCGGATGAGCTCGATCTCCTCAGCCAGTTGCAGCGGCTCCACCGCGATTGTCCCAAGATCTGCCGCATTCCAGACTATTCCGCTCCTGTGCGCCTGTTCGAAAATACTCGCGACGCGAGCGTGAGCGTACTGTACATAAAATACCGGATTCTCGCTCGACTGCTGCTTGGCGAGATCCAAATCAAAATCGAGGTGACTATCGGCCTTGCGCATTAGAAAGAAGAAGCGCGCCGCATCTCGTCCTACTTCGTCCAAAACCTCCTGCAGAGCGACAAATTCTCCGGTGCGTTTACCCATGCGAACGGGTTCGCCGGCTCTGGTGAGTTGAACCATTTGCACGAGAACAACGCGCAAGGTGCTGTCATCGTAACCTAGTCCGCGCAGAGACGCCTTCAACCGCGGTACATAGCCATGGTGATCGGCGCCCCAGACGTTGATGAGTTTGCCAAAGCCCCGTTCGAGCTTATTGCGGTGGTAGGCGATATCCGCAGCAAAATAGGTGAGCTCGCCATCGCTCTTGATCACCGTCCGATCCTTATCGTCGCCAAAAGCGGTCGACTGAAACCATTCAGCACCGTCGTTGGAGTAAACCAAACCCCGCTCGCGCAACAACCTGATTGACTCAGCGATCTCGCCTCGCTCGCGCATGGCTTTTTCGCTGAAAAAAGAGTCGAAGCGAATATCAAAAGCGCTCAACTGCTGCCGGATCGTACGGAGCAGAGAATCGCCGCCATAGCGGCGAAAAAAATCTACTGCAGCTTCTCGGCTCTGGTTGAGAAACTTATCGCCGTGTTGATGCTTGATTTCCGAGGCAATGTCTTTGACATACTCTCCAGGGTAACCGCCTTCGGGAAGTTTCAATGTATCGCCGAATAGTTCACGATATCGCGCATACACAGACAGCCCGAGATTCTCCATTTGATTGCCGGCGTCGTTGACGTAATACTCCCGCTCGACATTGAAGCCGGTGGCTTCATGCAACCGAGCCAGCACATCGCCGATCACCGCGACTCTTCCATGACCCACATGTAAAGGGCCGGTCGGATTCACGCTGGCAAATTCGATCTGAACCTTCTTTCCATGTCCAAGATCCAGCTGTGCATCCTTACCAGCCGCCAGATCGCGCAAACGCTGGTAATAAAATTTTTTCGAAAAGGTAAAGTTTAAAAAACCCGGACCGGCAATGTCGATGCGCTGAAGTATCCCTTCCGGGTCTTCGATATTCTTGACGATAGCGTCGGCGATGAGTCTCGGTGGTTTCTTCGCTGTCCTCGCCCAGTGCATCGCAATGTTGGTCGCCAAATCGCCAAACTCCCGTTGTTTTGGCAGCTCGAAAACCAAAGGGGGGATTTCTGTCAAGCTCAGATCTCCCGCCTTCGATGTCTTCTCGATGGCTCGGGTTAACAAACCCGCAAGGTAATTTCGCATGGGTGGCTTAATGGATTGATCTTCTTCCGCTCAGGCGCTGACACGCCGCAGACGATGACTTAGCACGGCTCGATTATACGGGGAAAAGCGGTTGAAAAACACCGTTATAACGATCATTTATAACGGTTTATCGGGTTTCAAGTCAACGAGAACCCTAGCTAACCGAAACGCCAGCAAGTCACGTCGATGCGCCGGATCGTCCGAGAGCGGCGCTATGTCGATTTACTTGAAGAACTGTCGAACCTGTCCTCAAGTTCTCCAATGTAAGCCGCCAAGCTGTTTCCGGTTTGTTCTAACGCTCCTCGCAAGTCGCGCTCGAGCTGATCCAATCTGGTTAACAGCAGAGATTTTGATTGCTCCATATCACCGGCCAACTTCTCTAGCTCAGTCTCCATTGAGGTTCGCAATTGATTGAAACGGGAGGTTTCGGCTTGCTCGGCCAAGTCACGCTGCGACTGCAGTTCACGTGCATGGCGGCGGCTCTCCAGCAGAACGGTTGATTGCAAATAAGTGATGTAAACGAGAAAGAGAAGAGTTAACAACGCTACGATCGCCAATAAAATCAACCCAAGAGGAGCTTCAACTGATGTAAATCCTAGAGAGAGCGCCGTTGGTGCTATAAAAGCGCTCCAATTTAGCGCCGAAAAAACCGCTATCAGCCCCAAGACGGCCAGTATCATCAGCGTGCGCAAATACATGAAGACCTCCTGACGGCTGCGCTCCGTTAGACTCGCCTCAAGCCGTAGCTACCTTGAAGAATGCTCGATCGGCGTGACACCGGAAAGTTCCAGAACAAGCTACAGAACCTGAGGTTGCGGTTCCGACGGAACGCCAGCTCGGGCTCGACTAGCGAGAGAGCGGCCACTGCCCGAAATACTCGGTGAAATGCCGCGGTTCTATGACTTTAATTCGGACTTTCTCCCAGTGATAAGATCGTAGACGTTGCAGGCGATTCCAGTGGCTTCGTAGCCATCCGTCCCCGTAGCTTGAGCAATTGAAAACATCTGATAGGCCAAGGCAACGAATGGCATGGGAACTTCCATCTGACGCGCCATGTCCAATCCGAATCCCACGTCTTTGGGCATCCAGGACTTGCGCGGTTTGAATTGTCGGTTGACAACGATCTCGCAAATGCGGTCGATAGCGACGGAGTTTTGCTGCGAATTTTTGAGCACAGTGCGAAAAGTTTCTTCGGAAAGTCCCCCCTTTTTTAGCCAGGCGGCAATTTCCACCAGACTCAAGTGCTGCACTGCGGCAAACATGGCCATGGCATTTTTCACCAGTTTGGCATTGCCGAGGTCGCCGACGTAGATGACTTTATTACCCATGGCGTTAAATACCGGCTGATGTTCGTCAAACAACTCTTTAGAACCGGAAATCCACAACGAGAGAGTTCCTGCAGCCGCCGCTTCTTCGACGCCGCCGGCTGAGCCATCGAGAACCGTCCAGCCCTTTTGAGCCAGCTGATTAGCGACATCAACAATGGTTTTTTTGTCGATGCTGCTGAAGTCGATCCAGAGCTTGGCCCCGCCGGTTGCCTGATGCAGCCCGCCATTACCTAGACCAACCGCCTGCACCGCTTCGTTGTACGGCAGCATAGACATAACGATGTCGCAGGATTCGGCAACCGCTCTGGGTGATTCCTTGAACACCGCTCCCTGGCTCTCCAAGCTGCTACATTGTTCTCGGCGTAAATCATGAATCACCAACCGGTGTCCTGCCTTGATCAGATTGGCAGCCATACCACTGCCCATGCCGCCGGTTCCGATAAAGCCTAGAGTTTTCATTTAACCTCCCACAGCAAATTCATTGGGCCTTCTCTTCGGAGACGAGTCGCACACCTTCGGGCCACAACACCAAAACTAGAGTATCACCGATAGCCCGCGGCGTGTGAACCGAATGTGCGTCGAGGTAGACGACATCGCCTTTATCGAATCGGCCGCTTTCATCGTCGATCCTACCCTTCAACACGAGATAAAACTCTCCGCCCAGATGCTCATGCTTGACGAAGGCGTCCGGATCGGCATCGCCGGCGATTCGATAAAGCACCAGTTCTCGTTTGCCTTCCTTCGCCAATCGCGCCATTGACAGGCCATTGCCGAAGTCGCGCCAGGATAAACGATTGATGCCATCTTCAACTAACTGGATGTCGACAATATCTTTAATCGATGTTCGAAAAACTGTCGTGCCCATGTTCCTTCCTGGGCTAAATAACATGCGGCTTCATCGAACGAAAGCGCATTGTGAGTGTCGCGCTGCGCATCAACCGGCGAAATTACCTAAATTGCATTTGCTACCTAGTTCTCGAAAACGGCCGGACAGCGCAGCTTCGACTATTCGATCGCTCCATTCCATTCCTTGATCGCCGGGATCCCCTGATAATAACTGAGAATGTTCAGAGTCCCAGTATCAAGAAGAAAATGACGCCCGACACCCGCCGCGAATCCCAACCAGCGCGCCGCAACGACCCGCAGCAAGTGGCCGTGGGCGAAGAGCGCGACGTTTCCTTGTTGGCGACGCGCTCTGGCGATGATGCGATCAGCACGGTCACCTACCTGCTCAGGTGTCTCGCCGCCCGGGCAGCCATGGTCAAAGAGCAACCAGCCTGGGACCTTTTGGCGAATCTCACGCGAGGTCAATCCTTCGTATTCGCCGTAATTCCACTCCATCAGATCGTTGTCGATCGCCGCGGCATCGCCCAGCCCGCTAAGTTCGCAGGTCTCCCTGGCGCGCTTAAGCGGGCTGGTTAGGACCATGACAAACCTCCGCTTGGCCAAAAACGGTTCCAGCCGCTTTGCCAGGATCCGGCCATTTTCCGTAAGCGGAAGATCGGTGATTCCGGTGTGCTGCCCGGTGAGGCTCCACTCTGTTTCGCCATGCCGGATGAGAAAGACCTGCTGGTTGTCTCTATTGATATTTTGAGTTGCCAACGGATTACCTCTTGGTTCGAAATCGTTTCATGCGCGCTTGAAGCCACAGCCCGAGGAAGCGATCGGACCAAATAAATTAATTTCGCATGAGCGTTGATTCGACAACAGCAGCTGTCCTCGTTACGCTCCACCCGTCGGTCGCACGATTAAAGCCGAGCAAGGCGCTTCCTTGATAACGTGTTCGGCGGTGCCGCCTAAAAAAATTTGCTCCAACGATGTAGTCCCTTTGGTTCCCACCACGATGAGATCAGCGCGCCAATCACGCGCGCGATTGACGATCTCATCGAAGGCGCGCCCGCTGGCAACCTCGGTAGTGAGTGTCACCTTTTCGAGAGCCGACTGCGAGGACGCGACTAGCTGTTCGATCGCTGCGTTCGCCTTTTGAACGAATTCCACGGCGGCTTCCCCCGGCGCGGCCGGCCAGGCTTCAATCACATGAAGCAGATGCAAGGACGCCGAATGGACAGAGGCCATGTCAGCGGCGACGCGAAACGCCTCGAGTGAGTTGGGCGAGAAATCGACGGCAATCAATATTCGCTTAAATGGCATGATGGATCTCCTGTTCCTGCTTCAAAGTCTTATTTAGATTACACAGAAACGACTGGCGGAAGTAAGCAGGTCATACGAATGTCACGAGCTGCATCGATTGTAGGGCAGATCGGAGCAACCAAAGCCCCCCAAGGGCGCTTCATAATGTTTATAATTCGCTATCCGCTATTTCCATCCGTGTAATCAGATACGCGATCGAAAGATATTAGACTTTTAACGGCTACTGTGATTTCGATATGTGGATGCCTGCACAAGATGAGACTGGCGGCTCCCAACAAACTTCGATGGCAGAAAAACACACTGGCCAAGCACCAGCGACTGATGGAATCGTACAACCATGAGCGCCGCCAGCGAGTCTCGCAACAACAGACTCGATCCCCCGGTAAATGGCCGCCCCGATCACACTCTCGGCGATCCCAACGCCCCCATCACCCTCGTAGAATACGGCAGCTATAACTGCCCGTCTTGCCGCGCGGCCGACGAAATCATTGCCGATTTGCGCGATCGCTTCGGCGACCGGTTGCGCTACGTCTTTCGCCATCGACCGATTAGCGGCGACGCGACGGCGCGGCGCGCCGCCGAGCTGGCGCAATATGCCTATGAAACCACCGGCGAGTACTGGCCGGCGCACGCTGCGCTGATGAAGCGTGGCCCGACGCTTCGATCGGAAGATTTTGATGAAGTGACAGCCGAGCTCGGCCTTCCCCCCACCGATGGCCCGGACCGAGAGTCGTGGCGCCGCGCGCAGGCTAGAGTGCAGGAGGACATCGACAGCGTCTGGCGCAGCGGCGCGCGGGTGTCGCCGACGTTTTTCATCAACGATCGCCGCTATGAGGGGCCCTGGGACGAGAGCGCGCTGACGGAAGCCCTGCTTGGCTCCCTCGGTCACCGGGTGCAGACGGCGGCGCTGGATTTCGCTCGATGGGCGCCATCCACTGGTTTGCTGTTGCTAACGATGATCCTGGCAGCGCTCCTATTGACCAACTCGCCCGCGGGGCCGGCCTTCGAAGCGCTTTGGGAAATGCCGGTTGGATGGATTGCCGGCGGCGCGGCATTTCAGCTGACGTTAAGAGACTGGTTCAATGACGGCTTGCTGACGATTTTTTTTCTGGTTGTCGGGCTGGAAATAAAGCGCGAGCTGACAGTGGGACGTTTGTCCAAAGCGCGCGTAGCCGCATTGCCGTTGGCCGCCGCAGCCGGCGGCATGCTGCTTCCCGCATCTCTATACCTGCTGGTGGTGCCGTCGGGTCCGTTGGCCGCGGGATGGGCCATTCCAACGACCACCGATACAGCCTTCGCGGTCGCGCTGATTGCGCTGTTAGGCCCGCGCGTGCCGGTGGAGTTGCGGATTTTCCTCACCGCCGCGGTTGTCGTCGATGATCTCGTCGCAATCGCGATTCTCGCGTTGTTTTACTCCGCTGGCATCGATCTGCAATATACCGCCGCCTCTATCGCGACGACAGCAGTGATGGTCATGTTCAATCGCGGCGGTATCTACGCGCCGCTGCCGTACGCTTTGCTCGGAATCGTTTTGTGGGGCTGCCTGCACGGTGCCGGTCTGCACCCTACACTGGCCGGGGTCATTGTCGCCGCCCTGACCCCGACGCGACCGCCGGGAAACCTCCGGGCGTTGATGGCACAGGCTGAGACTGTGATCGGCCACGAGCTGCGCCGCGCTGAAGAAGGGGTCTTGCGGCATGG